>JAEVZU010000123.1 GCA_023392075.1 Bacillota bacterium
TGGAGATAATGATATGTGTTTCACTAATAAAGGTAGCACTCAATCCCAAAAAGTACGATACGTTCAAGCAGGACTATACTGAGGACGGTATTCCCATTAAATCTGACACAAAGAAAGCTCTTATGTCCGATAAAGCAGTAAAAGAAAATATACAGGGTTAATTTATCACAATAAAAAAAGTATCGCATCTACTTTAAAAAGTATTTTGCGATACTTTTTTGTGCACTTTATACCGCCCCAATATTATGAAATAAGCTATTGGGTGCAAAAGCTCATAACGGAGTATCAAAACAATTGGAAGAGCTATCCGATTTAGTTATAGAAGCTGTGACTGTCTATCCTGGAGTAAAATGGAGGAATAATGCACAAATAATGGAAAAATATAGTAGAAAGTATTTTCTTGAGAATAAGAAAATACGGTCACTCGTTGTTGCAAAAGGTTCTGTAATAAGCATTTCTGTAAGTGGAAGGAGTCAGATTTTCATATTCCTTGAAAAGCTTCATGAAGTATTTTTCGTCCTTAAAGCCTAACTTATAGGCTATTTCCTTGATACTGAGGTCGAACCTGCAGAGATATTGCTTTGCTTTAAGTATTTTCATACCATTGATATACTTTTTTGGGCTGACTCCCAGATGCTTCTTAAACATTCTGGCCAGGTAATCCTTGTTGTATTTGAATTTTTCAGCCAGCTCATCAATAGTGAACTCCTCGGTTATGTTAAGACGAATCCATTCAAGGAGAATATTAAAATTGCCGCTGCAGGTGTGGGATAATTCGTTTAGCTTCAGACTGGCATGGATAAACTGCTGGGATAGCTCCAAGAGCAGTGAAGTAAGTGAATAATCGGTGCAGAAGGAGCTATAATAGCCCGAATTAGCTATATGAAGCAGTTGCTTGAAAAGTATAACACCCTTTACAATGCTTTCAGGCTGCCAAAATACAGGTAATATAATGCTGTCATTAAGTTTGTTGAAATACGGGTTTGAGTTTAAGGGGGAAATCTCGTTCAATGTTTCCTTCCTGTTAAGTATGCTGCTTTGACCGTGGCAATAGAAGTGTAACCAGTAAAAAGAGGTATCCCCTGCCGAGTGCTGGTAGCCTGTATGAGTATGACCGGATAGAAGGAGCAGAACCGAACCTGGAACCACCTCATACTTGATATCATCCTGCATGATGTATGCAGTTCCTCTAACCCCTATAATTATTTCAAAGCTGTCCATGTTCCGTTTCTTATGGATCCAGTTTCCTTCAGAAATAAATTGCCCGGAAGAAATATATGAAAAAGGTCTTTCCAGGGAAGCCTTAAAATAAAACATATGTCAGATTACACCACCAATTCTCCATATCTATGAGTCGATTCTCAAGATATATTTTGCTAAAATTAAGTATATTACAAAGGGCTATAAATTTCAATAATAGCCCTAAAACACTGAAATAAGCCGAAGGAGAGGATTATATGACAAAGCTTTTTGAAACATACCCACTGCCTTTGAACAAAACTGTTATCAAGGACAGCTTCTGGTCGGAATATCAAAAGCTGGTCCGGGATGTTGTGCTTCCATATCAGAAGGATGCATTAAACGACAATATTCCAGGTGCTGAGCCAAGCCATGCCATAAGAAACTTCAAAATTGCCGCAGGTCTTGAGACGGGAGAATTTTACGGTTGGGTCTTCCAGGACAGCGATGTTGCAAAATGGCTGGAGGCGGTTGCCTATAGTCTTGCTTTGACGCCGGACAGGGAGCTGGAGCGTTCCGCGGATGAGGTCATTGATATAATTGAAAAAGCACAGCAAAAAGACGGATACCTTGATACTTATTTCATTATTAAAGAGCCTGAAAAGCGCTGGACAAACCTTGAGGAATGCCACGAGCTATATTGTGCAGGACACATGATAGAGGCGGGTGTGGCATACTTCAGCGCCACCGGGAAAAGGAAGCTGCTTGATGTTGTATGCCGGCTTGCCGATTATATAGATTCAGTTTTTGGGTCTGAGCCCGGGAAGATTAAAGGGTATTGCGGCCATCAGGAAATAGAGCTCGCCCTGCTGAAGCTTTACAGGATTACAGGCAATGAGTGCTATTTGAACCTGAGCAGATACTTTATAGACGAAAGAGGGAAGGAACCTTATTATTTCAGGCTTGAGAGGGAAAAAAGAGATATTCTGGAATTTTGGCCGGGATTCAGCAAGTTTAAAAGGGAATACATGCAGACCCACCTGACCGTGAGAGAACAGAAAACTGCGGAAGGCCATGCTGTAAGGGTTGTTTACATGTGTTCGGCTATATCGGATATTGCAGGTGAAACAGGGGATGCGGAGCTTCTTGATACATGCCGCAGTCTTTGGAATAGTATTGTAAAAAAAAGGATGTATATTACGGGCGGCATAGGATCTGCGGTTTTCGGAGAGGCATTCACCTTTGACTATAATCTTCCCAATGATACGGTATATGCAGAATCATGTGCCTCGGTGGGCCTGGTGATGTTTGCCCACAGGATGCTGAAAATCGAGGCAAAGGGCGAATACGGTGACGTGATGGAAAGAGCGCTGTATAATACTGTTTTGAGCGGAATGGCGTTGGACGGGAAGAGCTTTTTCTATGTAAATCCTTTGGAGGTACATCCGGAGGCGTGTGAGAAGAATCCGACAATGGAGCATATCAAGCCTGTTCGGCAGAAATGGTACAGTTGCTCCTGCTGCCCGCCGAATATTGCAAGGTTGATTATGTCGTTAAGCCAGTATATATATACGGCAGGTCAAAACTCCATATATACGCATCTTTATATAGGCGGAAAGGCAGAATTTGATCTTGACGGCACTTCAGTTACACTTTCTCAGGAAACAAACTATCCGTGGGATGGGAACGTAAGGCTGAAAGCCACAGCCTTCGGTGAAAAGGAATTTACACTGGCATTGAGGATACCGTCCTGGTGCAGGAATTACAAGCTTGCGGTGAACGGAAAGGTTTTGGAAACTGGTGTGGATATCTCAAAGGGATATGCAAAAATCAGACGGATTTGGAATGACGGAGATACAGTTGAATTATCAATGGATATGCCGGCGGAATTAATCCAGGCCAATCCCAAAGTCCGGGCCGACGCGGGAAAGGTTGCCATCGCAAGGGGACCGCTTGTATACTGTCTTGAGGAGGTTGACAACGGAAGCAACCTGTCGGCCATATCAATTCCACTGGACTGTAGTCTTGTATACGAAAAAGACAGCAGCCTTCCAAAGGTCGCTGTTGCAATAAGAACAAAGGCAATTAGGACAGAGGACACAGGCTGGGCGGATGAGCTTTACCGTCCAGCAGCAAATATAGAGAAGGAAACAAGCATAAAAGCCGTGCCCTATTTCATGTGGTGCAATAGGAAACCCGGAGAAATGAACGTTTGGATCAGGCAAAAAAACAGGGTGTAAACCACAAAATGTTGTGGTTTTTGGCTCAAGACAGGCAGGAAATAGGGCAAAAAATGCGGTTTTTGAGCCGGTTTTTTTGCCCTTTCTACAGATAACATAGGGTGTAATGAGAGAAAGGACTTCTAAATAAAAATTTTGGATAGTAAGAGAATAAGACTTTATAGCTCAGCATGAAACAGTGCGCATTATTTATGTCATATATCAGATTAAAAAGAGCAGACATGGTTAAGTATTTCTTTCTAATCTATGGTATATTGTTTATAGAGAGGTAATCAATATGCACGCATGGGAATCCATACAAAAAACTCTGAACCATATTGAAGAAAATCTTGGCGAAGAAATTGAAATGGATAGACTTGCAGATATCGCTGGACTGTCACCGTTTTATTATCAGAGATTATTCACACGACTGGTAAAAACGTCGGTTCGAGATTATATTAAGTTGCGCCGTTTGGCAAAATCCACAATTATGCTACGTGACAAAGCGAACCGCATTATTGACATTGCGATGGAATACGGTTTTGGGAGTCATATAACTTTTACACGTGCTTTCACGAAAACCTATGGGATTACTCCATCGCAGTACCGAAGCAAGGTTATTGGTTTACAAAATTTTGATAAGCCCGATTTATTACTTGGTTATTTTGTGATTAATGAGGGTGTACCGTTGATCAGTGATGGATTAGTTCTTGAAATGAACCGTAAATTCCTCGAAAAACCAATTAACTTTCTTGGTGTGACAGGCTATTATCCCTTCAGTTATGGTAAAATGCTCGGCGAAAAAACCGGCATTGATACGGTTGATGAAATTTGGGATAGGTTTTATAGGGAACTTCCGAATATCCCACATATCTCAGAAGGGCGTTGGCTTGGTGTTTCTTATCAGGGCGATGCGCCAGATGGTTATTCGAGTTATTTTGTCGGTGCGGAAATCAAAAAAGATGAGAAAAATCATAACTTTACTAATTGGCAGCTACCCATACGAGAATATGTCGTCTGCGGATTTGAATCAGAAAACCACGATCAGATGATAGTTGGTATGGGTAAGGCAATGAAATACACTCGGTTTTGGCTGAAAAAGCATGGTTTAGTTGCCGACGGATTTTTTCCTGAAATGTATTATAAAAGCAAGTCTAACATCGTTTATGCAGAGTTATGGATTCCGTTTAAGAAACGAGGATAATATAAAATTTAATGCTGGAGGAAAAGTAAATGAGCGAGTACCAAGAAGGATTGGAACTACTTGAAGAAAAATTTGGCAACGGCAAAGACAATATTATTTCACTTGCGACGGTTGCACGAGATCCGGGCACTGACGGAAAGCCCCGCCCTGTTGTCCGTAGTGTGAACGCCTATTATGAAGACGGCACATTTTATGTTGTTACACATGGCAAATCAAACAAAATGCAACAAATCACACAAAACCAGGAGGTTTCGATTGCAGGATGCTTAGAGATGTTTACCGCTAATGGAGTAGCTGAAAACCTTGGTTGGGTGCTTGACCCGAAAAATGCCGAAATAAGAACCAAGCTCCGCACAGCTTTTGCAGAGTGGTATGACATGGCAAATAATGAAAAGGACGAGAGTTGTTGCTTTTTAGCAATTCA
>JAEVZU010000170.1 GCA_023392075.1 Bacillota bacterium
AACATGTCGAGAGGAGTAAAACAATGTCAGTAAAGTATATCTTCGTAACTGGTGGTGTGGTTTCCGGATTAGGCAAGGGAATTACAGCGGCATCGTTGGGAAGGCTTTTAAAAGCAAGAGGTGTACACGTAACAATTCAAAAATTTGACCCGTATATAAATGTTGATCCTGGTACAATGAGTCCGTATCAGCATGGAGAGGTTTTCGTCACTGAAGATGGAGCTGAAACCGATCTGGACCTGGGACACTATGAGAGATTTATAGATGAAAATCTCAGCAAAAACAGCAATGTGACAACCGGAAAAATATATTGGTCGGTCATCAGCAAAGAGAGAAAAGGTGACTTCCTCGGAGGTACAGTTCAAGTAATTCCACATATTACAAATGAAATAAAGGAAAGAATTTATAGAGTAGGTAAGTCAGAGAGAACTGATGTTGTAATCACCGAAATAGGAGGAACCGTCGGTGATATTGAAAGTCTCCCGTTTCTCGAAGCAATCAGACAGGTTTCCACAGAAATCGGAAGAGAAAATGTAATGTATATTCATGTTACCCTGGTTCCTTTCCTGGGTAAGTCAGGTGAACTTAAAACAAAACCAACTCAGCACAGTGTAAAAGAATTAATCAGTCTCGGAATTCAACCCGATGTAATAGTTTGCAGAACTGAAAAGTTTCTTTCACAGGACTTAAAAGACAAAATAGCCTTTTTCTGCAATCTCCCGGGAGGCGCCGTTGTTCAGAACCTTGATGCCGAGGTATTATATGAAGTTCCGTTAATGCTTGAAAAAGAAGGACTTGCCAAGACAGTTTGCAAAAGGCTGGGACTTGGCTGCAGTGAACCTGATCTTTCGGAATGGGAAGAGATGGTTAACAGGCAGAAGAATCCTAAAGGCTCGGTAACAATAGCCCTCGTGGGTAAATATGTTGAATTGCATGATGCATACCTCAGTGTTGCAGAGTCACTAAGACATGGCGGAATCGGAAATGATCTTGAAGTTGAAATAAAATGGGTAAACTCCGAGGAACTTGAAAGCGCAGATGTAAACGAGTATCTTAGAGGCGTTGACGGAATTCTTGTTCCCGGCGGTTTCGGAGACAGAGGTATTGAAGGAAAGATACTGGCCATAACCTATGCCAGAGAAAATAAAATACCTTTCTTTGGAATATGTCTTGGCATGCAGATGGCAGTTGTAGAGATTGCAAGGAATGTTGCCGGACTGCATGATGCAAACAGCTCGGAATTCGGTGAGACGCCATACCCTGTAATCGACTTGATGCCCGAACAGCGTGATATCGACGAAATGGGCGGAACCATGAGGCTTGGGGTTTATCCTTGTAAAATAAATGATGACACAATGATACAAAGAATTTATGCAGATGAATTAATATATGAAAGACACAGACACAGATACGAATTCAACAATGAATACCGTGACATTATGACTAAAGCCGGTACCGTATTGTCAGGACTTTCACCAAGCGGAAAACTGGTAGAAACCATTGAGCTGATGGACCACCCGTGGTTTGTAGGAGTACAGTTCCACCCGGAATTCAAGTCCAGACCAAACAAGCCGCATCCTCTTTTCAGGGATTTCATAAGAGCTGCATATGAGTGTAAAAACAGATAAATCTAATAATTTTTTGAAGAGCCAGTCACTTTAAAGTGATTGGCTTTTTGTTCATTCCCAGGTTATCTCTCAATTATTCGGAAAGCCTTTATTAAAAATTTCTCTATTTGTATAAAAAATCGCATTACTGACAATAATTATACATGAAACCTTATTTACTAAATATTGATAGGAATAAAAAATGATTGGATATAAACGAATATTTAATCGTTCAATTGGGGAAAGGTGATGCTCAATGGTACTGCCATTGACAGCAATCATACAGGAGGGGAAAATTATGAGTAAGGGACTTTTATATTTAAAACCTGTAACTACCGGTCAGAGAACGGTAAACATTATTAAAATATCCATAGCTGTTCTTCTTTTGATAATTCTTGCGGCTTGGATGCTTTCTTACACTTACGCAGAAGATGTAAATGCAGGACTTTCGCAAAACCTGGTCAGACTTCATGTGGTTGCCAACAGTGATTCTGCCTCGGATCAGGCTCTAAAGCTGAAAGTCCGGGATGCTATTATAGAGTTTATGAAGGACAAGCTGGCGAATTCAAAGGATATAAATGAAACCAGAGCTATAATAAACGCCAACTTGAAAAATATAGAACAGCTATCATCAAAAATTATTAAAGAGAATGACAGCAGCTATGGTGTTAAGGCATCTATGGGAAGTTACTCTTTTCCCACAAAGACATATGGTGATATAGCACTTCCGGCAGGAGAGTACCAGGCGCTGAAAGTAGTTATAGGAGATGGAGCCGGTGCCAACTGGTGGTGTGTATTGTTCCCGCCTCTGTGTTTCATCGATGCAACCCATGGAGCCATACCTGAATCGGTAAAACAGGATTTAAAGACTTCACTGTCTGCAGAAGAATACAGACTGATCACAACATCGGATAACAGTGAAGATATCCCCGTCAAAATTAAGTTCAAGGTTGTGGAACTTTTTGAGGGATCTAAAGTTAAGGTAACAGGTGCAGTAAATAAAATGTTCAAATAAACTGATGCAATGTAATTGAATCTTCCTTAAGCGGAAAAGCTATGTAGGCTGT
>JAEVZU010000245.1 GCA_023392075.1 Bacillota bacterium
TATTCCCCCTTAGAAAGTTTTACCCAATGGATGCTGTCCAATGATATTTCTATCTCATATTTATACTCATACCGGAAGTTCCAGTGGATTTCAATTTCATCCACGTATTGTATAGACTCCAACTCTAGATGATATGAATTATTGCTGCTGTCAAAAGTATGTTTTTGTGTGCGGCATGTTTCTCTCTTCATAATGCTCCTCCCGGTCAGACTAATTCTTTCAACTTAAATTCTATTCCAGACTAACATTAGTTTTCAATAAAAACATATTAGCAAATATAAATATATGAAACTGCATCTCTGATAGATTGATCTCCAACAGCTAAATGTAATAATTAAAAAAATTGGGTCAGCCCTGAAATTAACTTACTAACGTTTAGGCAGCCCAATTTAAATCCTTTGGGAAATTATATTGTTACTTTTGTATAAACTTAATTGCTTACTCTTAAGTAATCCAGGTTTCCTCCGCTTGAACCTGTGGCTGTGGTTCTAATTGTATTAAATCCAACATTTAGTGCAGTCGTGATTTTTGTTGTACTCCAGTTTGTCCAACCTCCCGTTGAAATAAATGAATGGCTGCTTTCTTTAACAGTTCCATTCACTTTAATCTCCAGAGGCCTGTCTGTATCTCCTCCGTTTGCATATCTGAATTCCAATACATAGTTTCCCGCTGAAGGTACATCAACTGTCCACTCTATATAGTCACCGGATGCATTCACATAATCGGCAAAACCAGTTCCGCTATATCCGTTACGGTTATTTGCAACCACAGCTCCGCTTAATGCAGCATTTTCTGCTTCATATGTGTTATTTACCGGAGTTGAACCCCCAGCAACTTTAACAAGTGACATATTATCTACGTTAATCCACTGTCCGGCAGCTGCTGTTGAGCTTAACCCAACCTCAATTTGTCCGTTGGTCACATTTATATTTGGAACCGTGACCTGAGCCCAATTCGATATTGCAGTATTCACACTATAATTTTTTTCAGTTCCCCCAAAATTTTTACAGTATAATTTTGCAGTTGACTGCCCGCCGCTGCTCTTAACCCATGCCTTTAACTCATATGTACCATTGGGTATACCAGTAATAGTCTGATATGTGTTTGCTGTATAAGCTGAGGCACTATAGTGTTCCAATACGAAATTACCTGAATACTGTTTCCCTTTAAGATTTGATGATGCACCCGTGCCAATCCATCCCGTTATAGTTGATGTTTCAACACGGTCTGCCTCGAATTCAGCATTATGTATGTAGTTATTTCCATCTGCCGCACTCCATGTACCTGCCTCAGCATTAAGATTCCATTTGCTTAAATCATTAAAGGTCGGCACACCTCCATTAAATGACAACGGACACCATACATTATAACCGAGCCCATTCCCTGCAAAATCGCTCCACCTGTCTCCACAGAATACAACTGTTGAACCGGAAGCACCTGTTACCGTGACAAAAAAGCCAGTCTGTGAAGTATGGCAGAAGCTTAAGTCAGTTCCGTTCATTACATACTCCGAACTGTATGGTCCCAATATGTTTGATGCTTCCATAACATAACAATGAGATGCGTTCCATCCATGCAAATCAGAGGAACAGAAATAATATTTACCGTTATATTTAAACATGCAATTTCCTTCGCGGCCTGCCCCCTTATATATCTCTTTTGCAGTATCTATTCCGCAAAAATCCGCCTCTCTTAAAGGTGCAACATATAAATGGCTGCGGCCACTTACACTGGAGCAAATCAGATATGCCTTTCCGTCATCATCCTGAAAGACAGTCTGGTCACCGGTGCCCCCATTGACAAACATGGATAAATCTGTTTGAATTCGGTTATAGACGAAGGCCCCATTTGGTGTATCACATGTGGCAAATAGCAGTCCAGACCCATTATTACCCTGAAATTGTGAGACAAGAACGTACTTTTTTGTATTTTTATTGTATGCAACTCCGCAGCGCCCAACCCAACCGGTACCGGAAAGGCCGGGAGTATTTCTGTCTGCTATAATTCTTTCAAACTTCCAGTTTACCAAATCCGTTGATGAATAACAGGTAAATGCTTCAAATGTGCAGGTACTCACCTTTCCTGTGGGATTATTATAATAAACCGGAGCCTCAGCATATTTAACCCCGTACCAGTACCAGGTATTGCCCACCTTAAGTATTCCTCCTCCTTGTGAGAAAACCGGATTTCCTGATGTGTCCATTTTAAAAACATCATTTTTTATTTCCTGACTTGCGGCATTTACATTTAACATATTAAAACAATTTAACAAAAGGACAAGTGCTAAAAATAATGACAGTTTTTTGAGAAAATTCTTATTTAACATTTTAACCCTCCTATTTGTTTAACTTAAAAGAACATTAAAATTTGGTGTATACCACCCTCATATATCTGTATCCCCCCTTGTATCAAAATTTGTTTACCATTACATATTTTGGCAAGCCACGCATGAACATACCTGGTTTCGGAAAATTGCTTACTGTAACTGTAATCAGGTTTTAATTCGGGATGCTTCATAAAATTTGGCAAGGAATTCTTAAAAATATGCTGCTATTTATTATGGAATTATGTAGTATAAAACAGAAATGGCAATAATCATGTCTTCAATGCAATTATTATATTTTATCTTCCTGCTGTTTAAAACAAGGTAAAATTACGTTTTACTTTGAAATCCTATCCATATTTTACAAATTTTTATCAGAAAATTAATTTATCTTGGAGTAATCCAAAAGTAATTTATTTAGAGATAAAAAAAAGAAAGGGATGTTTACTCCCTTTCCAAACAACTCAGGATACTATAAAAATAGACCCTGATACTCTATATTCTGAGGCATTTTGCAAGTTTAGTTTTTCTTATGCCTTGAAAATATTTAATTTACCTGTCTGCCTATTTCTTTGTACAGCCTTTTGGCATAGAAGAGATACTCCTGAGAGTTGCTCCTTATGGCGAAGGGCCGTCCATACAGCCAGTCGGGAATTCCTCCGTTTCTGACTTCTCCATGGCAAAATGGCCCGATCCTCAGAATAACATACATGCCGTTTTTGGCGCAAAGATCTACAAAGTACCTGAGGTTTTTATCTCCATCCCAGGTGAACACACCTTCTTCCTCCTCGTGGTGGTTCCAAGAAACATAAGTAGATATTATGTTGACCCCGCATGCCTTTATTTTTCTGATTTCCTGCTCCCAATACAAATAATGGCATCTGGAATAATGAAACTCACCGCATATTCCAAAAAATGGCTTTTTATTTTTTTCAATATAATAATTTGTGAAACTGATTGTCTCTCCCCGCGGACTACTGCCTCCCATTTTAAGATGCCCACTGTATATCTTTTTTTATGGTTTCTTATATCTATGGCATATGTTCCCATGAATTGCTCCCTACCTTTACAATTATTGACAACGCACTCAGTTCCCGGATTTATTCTCATTATTTATTTTAAATCTGATACTAATCCTATTCTATCGCAACAAATAATGTCATTCTATAAAAACATATTAGCCTATATAAAAATATGAAACTAAAAAGTAATATATTTATAAAAAAAATAAGGATCGTCTGCCGATCCTTATTTTTCACTGCATTTATTTTAGTCATTTGTTATTTAATATTGAAACATTAGTAAGTTATTTCATGCTTGCCTTATAAGCATCTGTCTGAGCCTTCATCTCTGTAAAGAGCTTTTCATAACCGGCAGCGGTAAGCTTCTTGTCTAGTGTGTCGAATGCTGCATCAATGTCCTTGACCATGCCAAGGTTGATAGGATTGAAATACTGTACAATTACAGGGTTCAAGCTGGCAACTTCCGTCTTGACCTTCTCGGTGTTGGCAGTAAATGCAGCATAGACATTTGGTGCAACCTTTTTCTTGGCATCTTCTCTTAATTTAATATATTCGTCACTCCAGGCAGCCTGTGGCTTGAGCAGATCCTTGTTAGTAAACCAGAAACCTGATGCATCAGGTGGATATGTATTCTTGTCGGCAGTCAAGCCATCTGGAAGAGCAATCTTTCCGTCCTTAACCACAAAGTTAACACCTTCAACCCCATAGTATGCTATCTGATCATATTGGGGATCCTCCATTATCAGGTCCATTGCCATCAATGTTCTTTCCGGATTCTTTGACTTTGCTGCTATAGCAAAACCGTTGCCTATAAATGAGTCCTGCGGATATGTACCCTTGGCTGTGAGACCGGATATTACCTTTGTTTCCCAGCCCATTGCCTGCGCCTTTGTCAAAGTTGCCTGAACATCTATTGTATTACCAAAGGCTACTGCAGATTTACCCTGTTCAAAGGAATCCTTGCTGCGTACCTTGTTTGAGTAGGCATTTCTGTTTATGTATCCTTTGTCATACCAACTCTTAACAACTTTTGCAGCTGCCTTAAAATCATTCACAATAGAAGGATCTGTCATTTTTATCAATGTACCTGTTGGATCATCCGTATCATATACTATACCTGAACCGCCGCTTGTTGCTGCCAGTAAATCCATGTAACCCTTTGATTCAGCCTTTAATGTATAGTTGAAAGGTCTCCCTATATCTATGGCACTATCGATATTCAATGGTATCATACCGGGTTCATTTTTCTTGATTGCTTCCAGGTATGGTTCAATATCCTTCCAGCTGTTTACTTCAGGAACATTGTACTTCTTTCTCAAATCTTCTCTTATTATACATTCATCAACCTTTTTGTCAGGTGTTGACGTCGGAACCATAAATAGTTTTCCATTTAAATTGGCTTCCTTCCATGCTATAGGATCCGTGGCCGCAAAATGCTTTGGCATATATGTCTTGATCATGTCTTCATTTAATTCATAAAAAGCTCCCTTTGCCGCCTCTTGACCATAATATGCCCAACCTGCCGTAAATATCCAATCAACGTTATCACCTGATGCCAATACCAGAGGATACTTAGCCTGCAGATCACCCCAGCCGATGTAGTTGATTTTCAAGGTAGCATTAATGTCTTTTAAAAGCTTTTCATTTAGCTTTGCCAATACATTGTCCATTCCCTGAGGACGATCTCCCAGCAGGTATCCCGTCAACTCAACCTCTTCTGAAGTATCAATTTTGGATGCATCTCCTGCGGTTGAATCATTTGCTGTACCTGCCGATACGGAAGCCGATGCTGCAGCTGTTGATTCACCTGCTGATTTACTGCCGCAGCCGGTTAAACCGGTTGCAAGTGCCATTACAATTGCCAATGACAGGCATAGTGATCTAGCTATTTTTTTTGTATGCATTTTGAAATTCCTCCCATTAATTTTTTCTTGTTTATCAATATCTGGGATAACCCAGTATCAACCTTTTACAGCGCCAATTGTTACGCCCTTTACAAAATATTTCTGAACAAAAGGATAGAGGAAAACGATGGGACCTGCCGATACAACTGTCATGGCCAGTTTAAGAGTTTCCTTTGGCATATCCAGCCTGCTTACATAATTAACCATGCTGGACGCCATATTTGCACTTGACAATATCTGATATAAAACATACTGAAGTGGGAACATCTTGTCATTCTGCATGAACATCATTGGTGTCCACCAGTCGTTCCAGTATCCAAGTGCTGTAAACAATCCTATTGACGCAAGCGCCGCCTTTGACAACGGAAGTACCATTTGAATGAATATTCTGAAATCTCCCGCTCCGTCAATTTTAGCTGACTCAATCAGGGAATCGGGGATTGATCCCTTTATGAAATTTCTGAGGATAAGTATATTCATGGCACTGAACATCGGTACCAGCAGCAGTACCAGTATATTGTCCTGTAGGTGCAGCGTATTTGAAACGATGATATAATATGGTGCCAGACCGCCATTGAACAAGGTTGTAAAGAATATAAAAAAGGCCAGGCTATTTCTGTATTTTATTTCTTTTCTGAACATTACATAGGCTGCCATTGATGACAGGAAAAGCGATGTTACCGTGCCCAACACGGTTATAAATATTGTTACACTATACGCTCTCAATATTTTTTCAGGATATGCAAATATCATTGAATAGGCATCAACCGATAATTCTTTGGGAAAAAGTGAAAAACCGTAATTTAGAATATAATGCTCAGAGGTAAATGAATTTACTATCAATATTACAAATGGAGCTACCGTAAATACCGCAAATAGACTAACCACTATATACGAGATTATATTTAATGCAACGTAGTCCGCCGTTTTTTTCAAAATTACCAACCCGCTTTCCTAATTGTATTTGTTGTAGATTCATATTTTTATACTTTAGAATAAGGCGTTTTCGTTATCAACCTTTCTTACCACTCCATTAACGATCAAAATAATTACAAAACAGAGAACCGACTGATAGAAACCCGCTGCAGAGGCCATTCCAAAGTCCTGAGTACCCATCAGCGATCTGAATACAAGAGTGTCAATAATATCTGTAGCATCCATCAGGATACCGTTGTTCCCTATAATGTTATAGAACATATCAAACTCGCCTCTTAATATCTTTCCGACACCCATCAGAACAAGTACTATAACAGTCGGTCGCAACAAAGGAAGTGTTATCTTTGTTATTTTCTGAAACATGTTTGCTCCGTCGATTGTGGCTGCTTCATAGCATTCCTGGTCTATTCCCATAATTGCGGCAAGATACAGCACACTTCCAAAACCGACCCATTTCCATACATACAATACAGGCAGCAATACTACCCAATTTGCCGGGTCGGCATAAATATCAACCGGCTGTCCGCCCGTACTTTTTATTAATGTGTTCACCAGACCGTAATCATAGTTAAAAAAGTTATAAATGAAAGCTGCTACTACAACCCACGATATGAAATACGGCAGAAACATAAATGATTGTGCTATTTTCTTAAACCACTTGCTTGATATCTCAGAGATCATAATTGCAGTTAGCATTGAAAAAAATGTGTAGCAAGCCAAAAACACAACGTTATATTTCAACGTATTCATTGTGACCTGCCAGGCTTTGCCTGACGCGAAGAAAAATCTGAAATTTTCTACCCCGTTCCATGGACTGAATAATATACCGTCTCTGATGTTGAATTCCTTAAATGCAAGTACAATACCACCCATTGGTACATACGCAAATATTATAAAGTATAGTGCTACCGGTAAAAACATGAGGTATAAAACTTTATTTTTATAAATCTCACTGAAGAAACCTCTGTTTTTTATTGATTTCATTAATTTGACCACTCCTTCATGTTGCTGATGTAGCGGTATTTAACATCTAAATTCATACATTGCCGGCGGTTAAATTCCCCCAGGACCGCGTTGTCGAAAAGTACTGCCTTGTCTCAAGAAAATTTTCCTCGCCGGATAATATAAGTTTTAGATGTTACATACCACTAGTGCATTGGTGAATTTATCTGCCAGCTTTTGTTTATGGGTTTCTTTACAGCTCTTATTTTAGTATCAGAGCCGTTTTATTTAAACACCATAGAATTACTATTATCTTTGTAATATTATGAAGTTGTTTTTTTAACGCAAAAAGGCCTGTTCGGCTGTTGTCCATAAGGACAGCCAAACAGGCCTTTTGAAGCGGATTATTTCATTAGTTCTTTTTTGTATTCATCAGTTTGGTGCTTCATTTCTTTCATTACTTTATCGAATCCGGCAGAAGTGAGCCTTTCATCAAATACATCAAAAGCCTCGTCCACATCTTTAATCATTCCTAAATTTATAGGATTGAAGTATTGCACAACTACCTGATTAAGATTTGACACTTCGGTTTTTATATTTGATATATCGGGTACAAAAGCTGAGTAGGCATACGGTGCTATTTGTTTTTTTGCCGCTTCCATCAGCTGTATATATTCATCATTCCAGTTTTCAGGACACTTTAGCAGACTTTTATTTACAAACCAGAAACCTGCCAGGTCAGGAGGAAATGTATTGGTTTCAGAGGTTACACCATCGGGGAGTGCAATCTTCCCGGCTTTTATCACATAATTCTTGCCCTCAATCCCGTAATATACAAGCTGATTATAATCAGGGTCCTCCATTATCAAATCCATAGCCATCATGGTTCTTTCAGGATTCTTTGATTTGGAAACAATAGCAAAACCGTTATTAATATGAGAGTCCTGAGGGTAAGTTCCCTTTTTGCTCAGCCCCGGTATTATTTTCACTTTCCAGCCCTGTTCATTAACCTTGTTAAAAATATTCTGCATATCAACTGTATTCCCATAGGCTATCGAAGATTTTCCTGATAAAAATGAATCCATACTCCTGATTTTGTTGGAGAATGCATTTTTATTTATATAACCTTTGTCATACCAGTCCTTTATTTTATAAGCCGCCTTTTTATAATCATTTATGACCTCAGGAGCGGTTATCTTGAACAATTTACCTTCCGGATCATCGGTGTCGGACACTATGCCGCTTCCGCCGCTGGTTGCAAAAAACAAATCAAAGTAACTTTTTGAAGTTGCGGCCAATTGATAAAAAAATGGCCTTGTTATATCTATTGCACTGTCCACACTTATGGGGATCATATCAGGTTCATTCTTTTTAATGGCTTCCAGGTAGGGCTCTATATCCAGCCACTTGTTAACTTCGGGCACATTGTACTTTTGTCTCAAATCTTCTCTGATAGCCACCTCATTCACCTTTATATCGGGAGTTGCGGTCGGTATCATAAAAAGCTTTCCTCCTATAAGCCCTTCCTTCCAGGCCTGAGAACTGGTTGCCTTATAATGACGAGGCATATACTTCCTCACCATATCCTGTTTTATTTCCAGAAAGGCTCCTTTTGCCGCTTCCTGTCCGTAATATGCCCAGTTTCCGGTAAAAATCCAATCCAGATCTTCTCCTGATGCAAGGACAAGTGCATATTTAGATTGTAAATCACCCCAACGGATGTAATTGATCTCCATTGTAGTATTGATATCGTTTAAAAGCTTTTCATTAAGCTTTTCCAGTACATCGTTCATTCCCGGCAGCCTTTCACCTATAAGATAGCCGG
>JAEVZU010000249.1 GCA_023392075.1 Bacillota bacterium
CATATCCGGCCGAAGTATTCATCAGAGATTCCCCCATCATCAGAGACGGAATACCGCAGGCATGTTCTGTTATCTCTTTTACCTTTAAAATATCACCTTTGGCTTCTTCCCACACTTTTCCGTTTTCACGCGCACAAATGTATGTAAGCTCATCCAGGTGCTCTTCCACCAGACTTCTGAACTTATATAAAATCTGCACTCTTTTAATTGCAGGCGTATCGGACCATGCAGGAAATGCGTCATTTGCAGCCTTAACGGCCAACTCTACCTCTTCCTGTGTACAGCACGGAGTTTGTGCTATGACCGTACCCGTACTTGGATCCATAATATCCATGTATTTTGGGGATTTGGACTCCACCCACTCGTTATTTATAAAAAGCTTTAATTTATTTACTCCCATTTTTCCTACCTCCTGTATTTACCCCGTTATAATTTTTTTAACTGCGCCGGCCAGCTGTTTTGCGCTGAGTCCCAGATGTTCTGAAAGCTGTTTGTATGTACCTGAATGAATGAATCTGGCCTTTCCGCTCTCATCCAGAGCATTGATGGAAAATATTTTATTCAGATCGGGGTTCACTTTATTTTTAAACATGGTTTTCTGGAATTCCGAATATAAATACCCGTTGTTCTGTTCTGCAAAGAGCAGTGACTTGCCTGATCCGGCCAGTTCAACAAACAGTGCTTCATCAACCGACGGCATGTCAATAGTATCTATTTCCACACCTTCACCTTTTAGAATATCAGCCGCAGCAAGAGCCTCATGGGCACCTCTTCCGCTTGTTATAACAGCAACTTTACTGCCTTCATACCGGCTGAGATAATAACCCTTTCCTAATTCAAAGGTATAGTCGGAGGAATAAAGCACCCTGGATTTTGCACGCATTATTCTCAGGTACACCAGGCCCTTGTTTCCTTCTGCAATCCATTTCATGATACTCATAAGCTGCTGCGGACATGAGGTGTCTATTATTTTCAGATGTGCGATTCCGCCGAATACGGTTACATCGTCATTTCCCATGTGAGTTGCACCGTTTGTCTGGGTTTCAAGATTTGGTGCCGTAGCCAGGAAGGTGAGATCAAGTCCGTGTCCGTCGCTAAGCCAGCCCTCCTTTGAATCTATTGTTTCAAGGCGTTCCTGGTATCCGATTGCTATTCTTCTCAGCGCTCTCCATTCAAAGAAGGGACAGAAGGTACTTACCCAGGCATTATAGCCGGCTGCCGCGTAGGCCTCTCCCATACACATCATATTAACTTCTGCGATTCCCACATTCACGGCTCTTGTTTTATCAACGGCACTTATCCCGTCAAATAACCCGCTTGTTGACGACAGGTCGGAATCTATGGACACAACCTTTTCATCCCGTGCAAAAACCTTCATTACATCTGTGACTATTGAGCTGGCGGCATATTCCTTTGTTTTATCAAGAACCGGCAGCATATCCCGGGGATATTGCAGCTTTTTGTTTCTGGGCGCCGCTTTGCAGGTTTTTGCTTTTGCTTCTGTAGCTATAACTTTAAAAGACTTGTCCGGGGCACCAGGAACAACAGACAGGTTCATTCCGGCGGCAAAGGCTTCCAATTCCTTAACTATAGTTTCTTCCTGCCCCTCCAGCCCTGACCAGAACACGGTCAGCTCTTGTGCCCTGCCTGCAAGCCGCTTTTTTTGATATTCCATTTCCAGTTCAAAAACCTTGCCTGAGAAATTAGTCTTATGACTGTCAGTAAGATTGGAATATCCCCCAAAGCCTTTGGTTGTATTGGATATAATTACCGTAGGCCTTCCGTCCCTCACTTTGTTTTTAAAAGTATCAAAGGCTTCACAAGCTTGAGAATAGCTTCTCCCGTCAATTTCAAATGCCCTCCAGCCGAAGGCTTCAAATTTTGCCTTTAAATCGCCCAGTCCAAGTATCAAACGGTTGGTGCAATCCAGCTGACCGTAATTCCTGTCAACTATAAGGCACAGATTATCCAGACCGGTTTCGCCTGCATACATAACAGCTTCCCATATGGAACCTTCCTGCAGCTCTCCGTCCCCGGTCATACAGTAAACATCCCGTTTGGGAGCTTCCCTCCTCATCAATGCGAAACCGGCTGCAGCTGAAAGCCCCTGTCCCAAAGGTCCGGTGGAAATGTGCACCCCGGGCATCAGAGGGCCGGGATGGCCGTTGATTATACTCTCAATTGATCTTGTATTCTTTAATAAACCCTTGGGGAAATATCCCTTATCGGCATATATTGCTGTAATTGCCGCTACCGAATGGCCTTTGCTGAGTACAAATGCATCTTGGTCTTCTGCGGTGGGATTCTCAATATCCAGCTGGATAAATCCGCCGTAATACAGCGTCGCAAGCGGGATCACCGCAGAAAATACTCCGCCTATGTGGACCCCGTTATCCACAGCATCGGCAGCTTGCTGCAGGACAGACATTCTGAGAATTGAGTCCTTATATTCCAATAACAGTTCTTTTCCCTTTTGCAGTATGTATTCCGTATTTTGTCTACTCATTTTTTAACCTCCATGTCCCAATGTGCCGGATGGTTGTCCCATGGCGG
>JAEVZU010000019.1 GCA_023392075.1 Bacillota bacterium
ATTTATTCTCCTCCTATCCTACTGCTTTGGATTAAGTATCATTATCATACTTTTGCCTTCAAGTTTGGGTTTCTTTTCAACCACTCCAACGTCTTTTACTGATTCAGCAAACTTTTCAAGAATTTCACTGCCTATTGAGGTGTAATGCATTTCTCTTCCTCTGAACTTTACAGAAACCTTGACTTTGTCTCCATCCTTCAAGAACTTGTATGCGTTCTTAACCTTGAATTCAAAATCATGATCCTCAATCGAAGGAGATACTCTGACTTCTTTTATGCTTATGATCTTTTGATTCTTTCTTGCTTCCTTCTCTTTCTTGGCAAGCTCGAACATGTATTTACCATAATCCATTATCTTGCAAACGGGTGGTACTCCCTGCGGAGCAATCTTAACCAAGTCAAGATTTTTAGAATTGGCAAGCTTCTGGGCTTCCTTAGCTGCAATGATACCAAGCATATTACCATCAGCATCGATAAGTCTGACTTCTTTGTCCCTGATTTCCTCATTGATCATTAATTCATTCTTGCTAATAACTGACACCTCCGAATATAATAGTCCGAATATAATAGGCAGAAGATTAACTTCAAGTCCTCAATAAATAAAAAAACAATAAAAAAAGTGGATAGAAGTAAGTATCCACCAGTAATCTCAGTCAGTGCGCAAATACACACACTTAATAACCGATATTAACCCTGCAAATCTAAGTCCGCCAGGTGAGAAGTGGAAAACTTCTTCTTGTTTTGCATAAACATGATACCAGAAAATAATTAACTTGTCAAATTATTTTTAAATCTTTGAGATCCGAACACAAAAACCAACTCCTTTTATTTCATAAGCGCTCATACACCAGGAATTTGTAATCGTACGGATTTTTTTCGTCCTTTGGCCCCGGTTCACTTGAAACAAGCTTCCACCGGGAATAGTCTATCTCTGGGAAATAGGTGTCCGCTTCAAATACATGATCAATTTCGGTAATATACAGCTTGTGGGCCAAAGGCAGAAAGGCCTTATATATTTCGGCTCCGCCTATTATAAAAACTTCACCTTCGGCAGCATATGCTTTTGCCCCGTCTATGGAATCCACGGTTATACACCCCTCGGGGCTGAAGGCCGTGTCTCTGGTGATTATTATGTTTTTCCTGCCCGGAAGCGGCTTTCCTATGGATTCATAAGTTTTTCTTCCCATTATTACAGGTTTTCCCAGGGTTACTTTTTTAAAATAGGCGAAATCGGCAGGGAGATACCAGGGCATCCTGTTTCTGCAGCCCAGAGCGTTGTCTCTTCCCATTGCCCAAATCATTGAAATCATACTGCAACAGCTCCCTTTATGTGTGGATGCGGCTCATATCCCGTCAGTGCGAAGTCTTCAAACTTGAAGCCGAATAAATCTGTGACCTCAGGGTTTATTGCCATTTTGGGCAGCACTCTGGGCTCCCTGGAAAGCTGGAGCTTCACCTGGTCAATATGGTTTAAATATATATGTGCATCGCCCAGAGTGTGGACAAATTCACCGGGCTTTAAGCCGCATGCCTGGGCCACCATCATTGTAAACAACGCATAAGAGGCAATATTAAACGGCACGCCGATAAACACATCTGCGCTCCGCTGATACAGCATGCAGGAAAGCGTGCCGTTGGCAACGTAGAACTGGTAAAAGCAGTGGCATGGCGGCAGAGCCATATTTTCTATTTCACCCGCATTCCAGGAGGACACTATCAGTCTTCTGGAGTCGGGATTTTTCTTTATTTGTGAAATCACCTCACCCAGCTGATCTATCTGCCTGCCGTCGGCAGTACCCCATGACCTCCACTGGTGTCCGTAAACAGGCCCCAGGTCACCGTTTTCATCAGCCCATTCATCCCATATGGAAACACCGTTGTCTTTAAGATATCTTGTATTTGTATCACCCTTGATAAACCATAGAAGTTCATGAATTATAGACTTTAGATGAAGCTTTTTTGTAGTCAGCAGAGGGAAGCCTTCCTGCAGATCAAACCTCATTTGATACCCAAAGGTGCTGATTGTACCCGTTCCTGTCCTGTCTTCCTTTTTTGTGCCATTTTTTAATATGTGCTCGCACAGATCAAGATATTGTTTCATAACCCAACCCCCATTAAATATATGTAGAACTCTTCTATAAACCTGTTCCGGTAGTCCGCCGGCATAGAACATATTCTTGGCGACGGCTACTACATATTATTTCATAATTAATAATTAAACACAATGCCGATTTTTTATCATAAAGTCAATTACGGTTGAAACCTTCGCCCTCCAGGCGAATATGTGCTTTCAGGCATTTTATTTAAAGGTTTTAACGGTTTGGGGGTTAAGAAGTCTTTACTTCAGAAGGCTTTCAGCCGATAGTAATGACTTTTATCACGTCATAACATAACGCTTTTTTTATATTTTCTGAACGGCATGAATAAAACCTCACTGCCCGCCGCAGCCAGTATAAACACAATTAATACCGCGAAATATCTGTATCTGACCTGAATCTCTATAAGCAAATGCACTCCGAAATAACATAACAGGATTATTGAAAGCAGCTTTATTCCCGAACGGATATTCCGGTTTGCCAGTGATTTGATCAATCCCGTAAGCAACAGCAAAAACATCAGTATATAAAACATCTTTTCAACTCTCACCGCTACCGGTTCTATCTTTTCTATTTGCTCCGGCGCCTTGAGTGTTCCCTTGTCTTCTTCGTAAAATTCCCATGCAAGAGTATCAAATTCAGCCCACATGACAAGAAGCTTTGTGCCGAAAAACTCCAGTAACTTATGGGGTTCAACCGCTGCCCTCTCTTTTATGGTCTCCAGAGCTATTTCATTTCTCTTTGAAAAGTCCTCTATTACATATATTTTATTTTGGTCATCATAGGAAAATTGGCCCTTCGACTGCTGATTCAGACCTACAACAAATTTCCAGAGAGGAAAGTTGTTGTTCAGTCCTTCGGCATTTATTCCGGTATTTTTTACAACTGCCGACAGCCCTAAGTTAGCACTCAGATAAACCGCCACAAGAACAGCAGACAAGAGAATTTTGGCCATGCTTTTGTGGTTAAGTGCCTCTACGATACACCATAAAACTACGGCTGCAATGATGACCGGCCCCAGTGGCCTGACCGCATTGCCTGCCGCAATGAAAACAGCGGCGGCAATTCCCCTGACAAGGATGTTTTTATGCTCCAGAAGTAACAGATAAAGCCCGGTTAAAAACATACAGGCTGCAAAGTGCTGATTTGTCAAAACGGAAGCCAAAAAATAGGGCGCAGGATAAATTAAGTACAAAAGAGAAACAAATCTTGCTGTAAAATCATTTGACACCTTTCTCGCTATGAGATACACCAGCATGTTCGAACCTGCCATAAAAAAGCAGTTCGCCAGTTTCAAAGGCAGGAGGCCTGTTCCAAAAAGCTTCATAATACCTGCATAATATATCACAGGACCGGTCTGGTAGGCCCAGGTCTTAAAATACAGATATTGCTCAAAAGCCTTTTTCCCCTGTATCAAGTCCACAGCATATTTGTAGAATAAGCTAAAATCCGACACAGGCCTGGTATCAACCAGAAAAGCCAGAGTTCCTTTAAATAAAAACGCCATTATAAATACCATAACGGCGAAACTCGCAGGTAAAATATTCATTTTTAATGCTAAAAACAAAACAGCTGCAAAAACCGGAATTGTAATCAGTACATACAAAATAGAGTTTGTATATACTGAAAACCACAAATTGAGAATTATTATATATACTGCAAATATAGCCGTTATCAGAATTACAAGCTTGCTTAACACGGATGCGGGTCTGGATTCCATCAATTACCTCGGTTTTTTTAACGTCATTTTCATTTATTTTTTTCCTCATCAAAACCCATTAACTCACCTACAATGTACAGCGGCCTTGCTTTGACTTCTTCATATATTCTTCCCACATATTCACCCATAATACCTATTACTATCAGCATTACACCGTTTAAAAACAATGTTACCGCTATTGAGGAAGCCCATCCTGAAACAACGTCGTTCTTTATAAATTTTTGTACAAGAACAACTACAAGATAAATAAAGCTCAATACCGATACCAGCATTCCCACAAAAGTAGCCAGTTTCAACGGCTTGTAGGAAAATGAAAAAATCCCGTCTCCTGCAAGCTTCAGCATTTTCTTTAAAGGGTATTTGGTTTCACCGGCAAATCTCTTTTCTCTATGATATTCAACGCTGGTTTGCTTAAAACCTACCCAACTGACCAGTCCTCTTACATATCTGGACCTTTCAGGCAGGCATTTCATGGCATCGCAGACCTTTCTGTCAATCAGTCTGAAATCTCCTACGTCTACGGGAAGTTTGACATCTGTCATACTGTCAAGAAACCTGTAAAAGGTCTTGGCGGTAACCTTTTTAAAGAAAGTTTCCCCTTCTCTCTGAAGTCTTTTTCCGTATACTACCTGGTAGCCTTCCTCCCACTTGTCCACCATCTGAAGAATTATTTCCGGAGGATCCTGCAAGTCCGCATCTATTATGACGACAGCATCACCCCTGGCATAGTCCATACCGGCAGTAATGGCGATCTGGTGCCCGAAATTTCTGGCAAAGTTAATTACACGTACTTCTTTATTTCCGGAGGCAATATCCTTCAGTTTGAAGTATGTATTATCCTTACTCCCGTCATTAATGAATATATATTCCACATCCATAAAATAGTCTTTAAAAACCGCCGATAAACGTCTGTAGGTTTCGTCTATCACTTCCTGTTCATTATAAACAGGCACTACAATCGACAACAGCTTGTTTCCCATAGCATCCTCCACAAGCTCAAAAGAGCTTTGCTTATTATTTATATCTGATTAAATTCCAAATTAAGCCAATAAAACACTGAAAATATTATAACATAGCAGATAATACGCCGCAAACAATATAAATTCTTCTCAATATATTATCCTGCAATAGAGATTATTTACATTTTAAGCTGATATTAATACATTTTTGCCGATTTACCTTCAATCAGGATTCCTGTCATCTGCTCCTAAGATTATCCTGCAATTTAGCCGATAACAGATTAACAGCATTTTATATAAATTATATTGGGAGTGATATTATGGAACTGTTTGAACTAATTTCCTATTTAAAGGAAACATCAGATTATATTGAATTTTCTTTTTACAAGAATTCTTCCGAGATCATGGGTGCCATTTCAGAAAAAGGTATTGACGAAGTACTCAATATAATCTCTCTAACGGAAGTAAGAAAAGGAGTTTTTGAATGTGCTGCCACCTGGGAAGTCAGCAAGGACTGCTGTCTAACCAAAAATGTAACCATTGATATGTCCGGAGAAATGATTTATATTACTGAAACTCTGGAAAACAGGGACAGCAGTTTAATAAAAGCCGAAGCCGTTGCCAGCAGTGATTTTGAGAGGGAATACAGCGAAATATTAACAATGTTAAAAAGCAAATCTCTTAACAGAATTGAAAAGGATCTGTTAACAAAGGTCGTAGCTGCTTTTTTTAATTGATTTTTTAATGGAAAGGATTGCTGCTGGCAAACCGGCTTCCTGCCGGTTTGCCAGCAAAAACACTATAGTGGCCTGTAGTTCATTCTTTTCATTTGTCTCATTTTAAGACAGTCCTTTTATTTTTATATTACTATTTAGCCCTGGTTCTGATTTCCTCTGTAATCCTGTCCGCAAATTCCTGGGCCGACATTGTTCCAAGATCTCCGTCTTTTCTGGATCTGACTGCTACAGCACTGTTTTCCATTTCCTTATCGCCTATTACCAGCATATAAGGTATCTTTTCCATCTGAGCTTCCCTTATTTTGTAACCTATCTTTTCATTTCTGTAGTCAACTTCAACTCTTACACCTCTGTCCTTTAACATTTGTGAAACTTTTTGAGCAAAGTCATGGTGTTTTTCAACCAATGGAAGTATTTTTGCCTGTACAGGACACAGCCAGGTCGGGAAGGCACCGGCGTATTTTTCAATCAGCATTGCAAGAGTTCTTTCATAGCAGCCGATTGAGGTTCTGTGAATAACATAAGGGTGCTTCTTTTCATTGTTTTTATCAATATAAACCATATCAAGACGCTCACCAAGTGCAAAGTCAACCTGAACGGTTATTATTGTATCTTCTTTTCCGTGTACATTTCTGAACTGGATATCCAGTTTGGGGCCATAGAAGGCAGCTTCTCCCTCGGCCTCCTTGTATTCAATCTGCAAATGATCCAGGATGGTTCTCATCTTGTCCTGGACAGCCTCCCAATCCTCCGCACTTCCGATATACTTTTCCTTGTTGTTGGGATCCCATTTGGAGAATCTGTAGGTTACGTCCTCCTGGATACCCAGCGTCTCCATCATATATTTGATAAGGTCTACAACCCCCTTGAATTCTTCTTCCAGCTGTTCGGGCGTACATACCAGGTGGCCTTCGGAAATTGTAAACTGTCGGACACGGATAAGGCCGTGCATTTCACCTGATGCCTCGTTTCTGAAAAGAGTCGAAGTTTCGCCGTATCTGATTGGAAGATCACGGTAGCTGTGTAGCTTTGATTTATATATCATAAACTGGAAGGGACAGGTCATGGGTCTCAAGGCCATTACTTCATCGTCCTTTTCCTCGTCGCCCAGTACGAACATGCCGTCCTTGTAGTGCTGCCAGTGGCCTGACAATTTGTACAGGTCACTCTTGGCCATAAGAGGAGTTTTTGTGAGGACATAGCCTCTTCTTTCCTCTTCATCCTCAACAAATCTTTGCAGAGTCTGTACGATTTTGGCACCCTTAGGCATAAGCAGAGGCAGACCCTGTCCGATTTCCTCCACTGTCGTGAACAATTCCAGTTCTCTTCCCAGCTTATTGTGGTCACGCTTCTTTGCCTCTTCAAGTCTGATAATGTACTCATCGAGTTCGCTCCTCTTGGGGAAAGCCGTACCGTAAATCCTCTGAAGCATCTTGTTTTTTTCATTTCCTCTCCAGTAAGCACCTGCTGCACTCATAAGCTTTATAGCTTTGAGCTTTCCTGTTGAAGCAAGGTGAGGTCCGGCACACAGGTCTGCAAAGTCTCCCTGCTTGTAAAAGGATAGTTCTTCTCCTTCGGGGAGGTCTCTTATAAGCTCAACCTTGTATGGTTCACCCTTCTCCTCCATGAATTTGATTGCTTCTTCTCTTGGAAGGGTAAATCTTTCCAGAGGCAGATCTTCCTTTATTATTTTTTCCATTTCCTTTTCAAGCTTTGAAAGGTCCTCAGGTGAGAAATTCCTTTCAATATCAAAGTCATAGTAGAAACCGTTATCAATTGCAGGACCAATCGCCAGCTTTACTTTTGGGAACAGTCTTTTAACAGCCTGTGCCAGTACATGTGAGGCCGTGTGCCTGTATGCAAGCCTTCCGCCTTCATCCGAGAAGGTGAGCAGGTTCAGAGAACAATCCTTTTCCAGCTTGTAATCCAAATCCCTGATTCTTCCGTCCACTTCACCTGCAAGTGCTGCTCTTGCCAGGCCTGCACTGATACCTTCGGCAACTTGAAGTATTGTGATACCCTCCTGATATTCCTGAATACTTCCATCTTTTAATGTTATTTTGATCATACGCTGTCTCCTTTTCTTTATATGGTTGAATTTATAAATTACTTATCCCTGTTTTTTATCTCATCAATTATTTTTTCAACAAACCGGTTAAGGGATATACTTCCAATATCGCCGTCTTTTCTTGATCGGACCGCTACTGATCCGTTTTCGGTTTCCTTGTCTCCGATTACAAGCATGTATGGAGTCTTTTCCATCTGGGCTTCCCGTATCTTGTAACCAATCTTTTCATTCCTTGTATCTGTCTCAACTCTTACGCCATTGCCCTCAAGCAGCTTTTGAACTTCACCTGCATAGGCATGATGTTTATCCACAATAGGAAGGATTTTTACCTGCACGGGACTCAGCCAGGTTGGGAAGGCTCCGGCAAAATGCTCGGTCAGAATGGCAATAAACCTTTCAATACTTCCGAATACAACCCGGTGAATCATGACAGGCCTGTGTTTTTCACCGTCAGGACCTACATATGTCAGATCAAATCTTTCAGGCAGGTTCATATCCAGCTGAATAGTTCCGCACTGCCAGGTACGTCCTATGGAATCTTCAAGATGGAAATCTATTTTAGGTCCGTAGAAAGCCCCGTCCCCTTCATTTATTTTATAATTGATTTCCTTTGCTTCAAGAGCTTCTTTCAGAGCTGCGGTGGACAATTCCCACATTTCATCGGTACCAATGGATTTTTCAGGCCGGGTTGACAACTCAACATTGTATTTAAAGCCAAACACCTTATAGAAATTATCTATCAGATCAATAACCCCTATTATTTCTTCCTTGATCTGATCAGGAGTCATAAAAATATGAGCATCGTCCTGAGTAAAGCATCTGACTCTCATTAAACCATGGAGAGCACCTGAAAGCTCATGCCTGTGAACCAGTCCAAGTTCACCCATCCTCTGGGGAAGATCCCTGTAGGAATGAAGTTTACGCTTGAAAACAAGTATGCCGCCTGGACAATTCATCGGTTTAATGGCAAAATCCTGTTCGTCGATCTCAACCGTATACATGTTTTCCTTATAGGTTTCCCAGTGTCCCGATCTGAGCCACAATTCCTTATTCAATATGATGGGAGTCTTAACTTCCTGATAGCCTGCTTTAGTATGCTCTGAACGCCAGAAATCCTCCAGTAAATTACGCAGTACCATTCCCTTCGGCATAAAGAAGGGAAAACCGGGGCCTTCATCCAGTATATCAAAGAGATCCAATTCCCTGCCTAATTTTCTATGGTCGCGTTTCTTTGCTTCTTCAATTCTTGTTATATATTCCTCCAGCTCACTTTTCTTCGGAAAGGCAGTTCCATATATCCTTTGCAGCATCTTGTTATTCTCGTTGCCTCTCCAGTATGCTCCTGCCGCATTCATAAGCTTGATTGCCTTGAGCTTTCCTGTGGAGGGCAGATGCGGGCCTGCGCATAGGTCTACAAAATCTCCCTGCCTGTAAAAGGATATCTCCTCATCCTCGGGCAGATCTTTTATAAGCTCGGCCTTGTAGGGCTCCTGCTTTTCTTCCATGAGCTCCACGGCCCTGGCTCTGGGCAATGTAAATCTCTCCAGGGGAAGATCTTCCTTTATTATTTTTTCCATTTCCTTCTCAAGCCTGTTCAAATCTTCAGGAGTGAAATTCTTATCAGTTTCAAAATCATAATAAAAGCCGTTTTGTATTGCCGGACCGATTGCAAGCTTAACGAAGGGAAAAACTCTTTTTGCAGCCTGTGCCAAGACATGTGAAGCAGTGTGTCTGTAAGTATTTTTACCGCCTTCATCGTCAAAGGTCAATAAGTTTAACGTACAATCCTTCGTCAGGCTACAGGTTAAATCCTTCACCTTTCCGTCCACCTCACCCGCAAGGACGACCCTGGCCAACCCTGCGCCGATGCTTTCGGCAACTTCCTTTATTGTTATTCCGCTCCGGAATTCCTGTATACTTCCATTTTTTAATGTTACCTTTATCATGCTGATACCTCCTTCTGATTATAATAAAAGTTCCCCATAAAAATTTATCCTTAAAATTTGGGGCAGGCTATTTCTCTTAATAAAAATAAAACTCCCGTCCTCAAGCCAATCATGGATTGACTTATATAAGGACGAGAGTCATCTCGCGGTTCCACCCTACTTGCAGCTCATTGCATATCAATATTGATAATGCAGATTATAACGTAATCACCGATCAGGCTCCGAGGTGGTTTTCGGTAAAGTGCAGGTCCGGTTACTTCCAGCTGTTGTATCCGGTCTCTGAAACCCCATTTTTTACTTACTCTTCTCATCAACGCCTTTGTCAATATAGCAACAATATAATTAATTATATTCTTACGGAATTTATGTGTCAATACTCCAATAGACTGCAATTGCTTTGCCAAATGTTGTCTATATCAGCAATCGGCTTGTGTCACATGGTTTGTCAATTTGCCGATCCCCTCTATTTCCACTTCAACAACGTCTCCCGGTTTCATGGGACCTACCCCTTCCGGTGTCCCCGTAGTAACAATGTCTCCCGGTTCAAGAGGTATGACTTTTGAAATAAAGCTGATCAGGTAGTCTGTTTTGAATATGTGCATGGAAGTATCACCGTGCTGTTTAACCTGCCCGTTCAAAATCAGCTTTACTTCCAGTCTGGTATAATCCAGATCAGTAACTATGTAAGGCCCTATGGGACAGAAGGTTTCGTAGTTTTTTCCTCTGGTCCACTGTCCGTCCGCTTTCTGGATATCTCTGGCCGTAACATCGTTCAGACAGGTTGCTCCCAGAATATATTCCCTGGCCTGTTCAGGCTCAATATTTTTGCAATATTTCTTTATTACTACGGCAAACTCTGCTTCGTAATCAACTCTGTTGGATATCTCCGGTAAGATAATGGAATCCCCCGGTCCTATTACGGTATGAGGAAGTTTTATAAAAATAACGGGATTTTCAGGTATGTCTCTGCCTGAGAACTCTTTGACATGATCCACATAATTCAGTCCCACAGCCACTACCTTACCCGGTTTGCAGGGAGCTAACAGCCTTACATCGCTTAAATTATATTTTTTATCAATAGCTGCCGGGTTTTCAAAAATACTGCCCTGTACTTCTGTAATCTCATTTCCGTTTAAAGTTCCGTACTTTTCCTTTCCATCGGCTAAAAATCTCAAATATTTCATATTAGTTACCCCCATTCCGCGGCTTGCAGAGTCGCGTACCGTTATTGAAATATCCACTACCGGTACCAGTGTTATTGAGAGAAATTATAGCACAGCATTTTTAACGCTGCAAGAAAAAGTCCATTCAGGATATACTTTTTGCTGACTACTCGTTTAATTTCCTGGAGATAATATTTGTAGATATAATCCAATGTGTTTTGCAAGATCATAATGGGGAGGCAGCAGTTGAGAAACAGCAGATTTAAAAGGTTTAAAAAATTCAGACATAAAAAGTTATTCAGCATAGTCCTTTTCGGTATTTTAATACCTTTAGTTTCTTTATTACTGACATATATACTGGTTTCAGTATTGATACTGCCGTCATTAATAAGGTGATTGTTAATATTGTATATAATATTACATTATTCGACCAGCAAAATCGTTTATAAATGCCATTTGAAATACTTTATTATAATACTATAATAAATAGTGAAAATTTAATTATATTTTCCTCCTTTAAATTATTTTATAACCGGCTTATACAAGCCGGTTTTTGTTTTACCCGCTTTTTCCGGCGATCTGTACGTCAAAACATATATTATACCAGTGCCTGTAACATCTAAAACGTATATCGCCGGCGGGGAAAATTTTTGCAGGATAAGGCGGAGGACGAAGACAATACTGTATGTATTGACAAGGAGGCCAACGAAATCCTGCGGGGATTTAACCGCCGGCAATATATGACTTTTAGGTGTTACAGACCACTAGATACATATATGGTCTTTAATTTTATCAAAGGTTTTCTGTTTTATCCCAGTTATTTTCATCAAGTCGGTAATTTTCTTAAATCCACCGTTCTTGTCCCTGTATTCAATAATGGCTTTTGCAGTAGCAGGCCCAACATTGGGCAGGCCTTCCAGTTCTGCCTGGGTGGCTGTATTAATGTTTACCGGATTATTTTTTCCATTCCCGCCCGTTTTCATCTGTTCATCGGCAACCACCGCTCCCAGGCTGTCACTGATAATATCCACGCCGCTGTTCAGACTGTCCGGTGCTTTTACTTTTGTATCTGGAGGGGAGGCTGCTGTTTTTGTTTTGTCCTGGACCATAGCAGCATTCTTAACAACAGCCGCTGTTTTTCCCTTGATCCTGAGCATGGTGTTATCCTCCAGCCGGTAAGCCAGATTTATGTTATCCAGGTCAGCCTCCTGTGTAGCTCCCCCTGCCGACTTTATGGCGTCTTCTATCACGTCCCCCTTCTCAAGCGTCACAACACCGGGTTTTTTGATACAACCGACAATATAAACCTTGATGGTTTCAACCGTTTCTTCCTCCACCGTTATCTCACGGTCAATACCGCTTTTTTCATTCCCGGCATTTATAGGCGCTTTTTCCACAACCGGTTCATTCAGCGGCTGATAAACCTGCTTTAAAAAGTATCCCAGCAGGCCTGAGCCCATAACCAATAATAAAATGACTGCTAAAAGCAATACTTTGTTGATAAAGTACTGCTTTCCAAATATTGATATTTCCATAATACCTCCTCAAATTCTTATTTTTCTATTGACTTTTTATTTGCAGGCTTGAATAAATTGAATGGAATCAAGTATTGATTTTTCATGTCCGAAGTTAATTTGATGGCACAAATCAGAAGATTAACGCATATTAATCTAATAAAGGATATTTTTTTTGATCGCAAAATATTGGAAACCCTTGAGAACATTGCCGTATGTATAAATTACAACAACTTAAGAATTTATAAGAATTGACCTGTGTATATTATAATACAATTATTGGAAAATTGCTATATATATAACAAATATTGTCGAAAGGTTTCATATTTTTGGATTTTGCTTTATACTAATATAAGATGTATTTTACTGAGGAGGAAATATGAAGAAAGCACTAGTCACATTAATACTTGCCATAGTTCTTGCATTTCAATTCTCACCTGCTTTTTGCAAAGATCTTGACATTGATGCAGCCGCTTACATATTGATGGACGCAAAAACAGGGAGTGTTTTATATGAATACAACCCTGACGCCCGTCTTAGACCAGCAAGTACAACTAAAATAGCTACGGCACTTGTCGCTTTGAAAAAAGGTGATTTGAGCCAGGTTATGACTGCAAGCCAGGAAGCTGTTTCCGATATTGGAGTCGGCGGAATGAATATAGGTATTATGCCAGGCGAACAACTTACGCTGAATGATTTGCTCCATGCATTGTTGATTGCATCAGCGAACGAAACAGCGAATATCATAGCTGAAAATCTTTTCTCCGGTAAAGAAGAGTTTATGAAGGAGATGAATAAAATAGCTGCCGAGGCCGGTGCAAGGAATTCTACTTTCACCAACCCCTGCGGTATCGATGAATATGAAAAAGATGCGGATCACTATTCAACTGCAAGGGATCTGGCTCTGATAGCAAAGGAATGCCTGACCTTTCCAACCTTTCGAGAGATTACAGGCCAGAAAAAATTAGACATGCTTCCAGCTACAAACAAGCATGACAAGTGGAATGTATTAACTAACACCAACAAAATGCTTGGTCAATCTTACAACTATGGGCCCAATACGGGAGATGACAGAAATCAGTTTACCGTAACAGGATTAAAGACCGGTTCAACCATGCGTGCAGGTGCCAACTTTATTTCATCGGCAGTCAACAAAGATGGCCTGGAGCTTATTTCAGTCATACTTGGCGTAAATAACAAGCCCGGCAGGACAGTTTTTGATTTTACTGAAACCTTGCTCCGGGCAGGGTACGAGAATTACTCAAATCAGTTGATAATTGACAGAAATGAAATAATAAAAAAAGTTGTTGTACAGGATGCGGCAGACGATGGCCAGCTGGATCTCGTGACCAATGGCAAGGTTGAAGCAATTTTACCCAATGACAAAAATCTCTGGAAGATTGATCAAAAAGTAACAATAAAAGAGAATTTGAAAGCTCCGGTCACAAAGGGTACAGTCCTCGGAAATATAGCTTATACACTTGATGGAATAAATATCGGCAAAGTTGATATCGTTTCCTCAAGAACAATTGATCAGAGTTTAAATGCCAGGATTAAAACTTATGTAAATAAAATTACTGCTTCTCCCTGGTTTAAATTCGGATCAATAGCTTTAACCGTTGTAATATGCTTTCTTATTTTAAGAAAGATTTTAAGAAAAATATCCAGAAGAAGGATTTATAAAATAAAAGAAAGACATAGATGGTAATTTAATTCGAATTTTATTTACTTCTTATATTGATTTAATTTCAATATACTTATATTATAGTATATGTTTAATAGTAATATATGGAATGAACCATTATTGACTTATTATGGAGGTTCTGGAGCTTTGGAATGGTTCAACAGGAAATACAGGGTTTAAATAACAGCATTTATTGCTTATTAAGAGGGGTGTAATCTATGAGAGCCGAACCGATTTACCAGCTCAGAAAAGTCAAAGATCTAAAAGATATGATGGTTCAGAGTACAAATTTATTCGGATCAAGAAATGCATTTTTAATCAAAGGCCAAAATGGAGAATATTACGCAAAGACATATAAAGAATTAAAATATGATATTGATGCCTTAGGAACTGCTTTAATTGACATGGGACTCAAGGATAAAAAAATCGCTATATTATCTCAAAACAAGGCTGAGTGGTGTACAACCTACCTAACTGTAACCGGAGGAGTCGGTGTAGTTGTTCCGTTAGACAGAGAGCTTCCCTATAATGAAGTTGAGAACCTTACTTCAAGAGCAGGTGTAAACGCAATAGTTTTTTCTTCAAAACATAGAAGTGACATGCTGAAGCTTTCCGGTACCTCGGATATTAAATACTTTATTGATATGGATCTGGACGCTGATGACGACAACAATTTTCTGTCATTCGCAAATTTGATTGAAAAAGGTAAAACATTGCTGGCAAATGGTGACAGACGTTATTTGGATGCTGAAATAGACGAAAATAAAATGACTGCTTTGATATTCACTTCAGGAACCACTGATCTGGCAAAAGGTGTCATGCTTTCGAGCAAGAACATAGTTTCCGATGTTATATCGGTATGTTCCATGCTGTATCTCGATGAAACCGACAGCGGACTTTCCATACTGCCGCTTCATCACACCTATGAATGTACTGCTAATTTCCTTGTAATGATGTACAATGGCTGCTGCTTCTCCTTTAATGAGGGGTTAAAGTATATCGTACAGAATCTGCAGGAAACCAAACCTACAATATTAATGCTGGTACCGCTGATTCTGGAAAACATGCATAAAAAAATAATTAAGCAGGCTTCAAAGAATTTTTTGAGTAAATTGAAGTTGAATGTTGCCCTGGAAATCAGTAATTTCCTTTATTATTTCTTAAAAATTGATATCCGGAAGAAAATTTTCAAGCAGGTTCATAATATATTCGGCGGAAGAGTCCGGCTTGTAATTTCAGGTGCTGCAGCTATAAACCCCGATGTATCAAATGATTTATGCGCAATGGGGGTAAGAATTGTCCAGGGTTATGGACTAACCGAATGCGCCCCTATCGTATCCGTTAACAACGATCGCGGCTTCAGACATGATTCAGCGGGAAAGGCACTTGCCGGAATAGATATAGGGGTTGAAAACGTGGGTGAAGACGGCATAGGAGAATTCGTAGTAACCGGAGATAATGTAATGCTTGGCTATTATGAAAATCCCGCAGCTACCAGCAAAGTACTGAAAAACGGCCGCCTGTATACCGGCGACCTGGGCTACATCGATGAAGAGGGATATCTTTATATAACCGGAAGAAAGAAAAATGTCATTGTTACCAAAAACGGTAAAAACATATTCCCTGAAGAGGTTGAAGCATACCTTGCAAAATGTCCTTATGTAAAGGAAAGCCTTGTCTGGGGACGTTTTGATGAAGAATCCGGCGAGACCGAAGTAAATGCACAGGTTGTAGTGGATATTGATGAAATAAAGGAAAAACTCCGTTTGAATATAATTTCCAATGAGGAAATATACAAGCTGATTCAAGCTGAAATAAAGGAAATAAACAAACAAATGCCCATGTACAAACGGATCAAGGACTTCACCATCCGCGAGGAAGAGTTTGCAAAAACCACTACTAAAAAAATCAAGAGATATGTTGAAAACATCGGCTAGTTTTACAGCTATATGATGATTAACTGTTATGAAAATTGCATTAAATTAAGGGTACGGAATCATTTTCCGTACCCTTTTTTATTTACTTTAAGCTTTTACTATGACCACATTTCTTTTCTAAGTGCCTGGATATCTTCATTATCAAGGTACTCATCATAGGTCATTTGTCTGTCTATGATACCCTTTGGGGTGATTTCAATAATTCTGTTTGCAATAGTCTGCACAAATTCATGGTCATGTGAGGTAAACAATATTGTTCCCTTGTAGTTGATAAGACCGTTGTTCAGCGCAGTGATGGATTCCAGGTCAAGGTGGTTTGTAGGTTCGTCCAGTATAAGGACATTTGCTCCTGAAAGCATCATCTTGGCAAGCATACAGCGGACCTTTTCTCCCCCTGACAGAACAGCTGCCTTTTTTAATGCCTCCTCGCCCGAGAACAGCATCCTTCCAAGCCAGCCTCTCAGGAAGGTTTCGGTCTGATCCTTGGAATACTGTCTCAACCAGTCTACAAGGCTCAGATCAATTCCATCAAAGTATTCCGAGTTGTCTCTCGGAAAATAGGATTGTGAAGTAGTTACTCCCCATTTAAAATCACCGCCGTCAGCTTCCATCCCGCCCATAAGGATTTTGAACAATGCAGTTTTTGCGTTTCCGTAGGTTCCGACAAAGGCTATTTTGTCACCTTTGTTTACTATTATATTTACATCCTTTAAAAGCTGCTCGCCTTCAATTTCCTTTGATATACCATTTATCATAAGAAGATCGTTACCTGCTTCTCTTTCAGGCTTGAAATCTACAAAAGGATATTTTCTTGAAGAAGGCCTTATGTCTTCCAGAGTCAACTTATCCAGCAGTTTTTTACGGGAAGTGGCCTGCTTTGATTTGGAAGCATTGGCACTGAACCTCTGGATAAACTCCTGCAGCTCCTTCATTCTTGCTTCGGTTTTCTTATTTGCATCCTTTGCCTGCTGCAGGGCCAATTGACTTGACTGATACCAGAAGTCATAGTTTCCGAAATATAATTGTATTTTACCGAAATCGATATCGGCTATCTGGGTACAAACCTGATTCAAAAAGTGTCTGTCATGGGAAACGACGATTACTATGTTTTCAAAGTTTGCAAGGAAGTTTTCCAGCCATGTTATAGAAGCCACATCGAGGTGGTTGGTCGGTTCGTCCATGAGCAGTATGTCAGGATTTCCGAAAAGTGCCTGAGCCAGCAGAACTCTTATCTTTTCGGTACCGTCAAGGTCTTTCATCAGTTTGTAATGATACTCTTCGCCTATACTGAGGCCGTTAAGCAGAATAGCAGCATCCGATTCGGCTTCCCACCCGTTTAATTCTGCAAATTCTGCTTCCAGTTCGGAAAGGCGGATCCCCTCTTCCTCAGTGAAATCGGATTTTGCATATAACTTTTCTTTTTCCTCCATTATTTCAATGAGTCTTTTATGACCCATGATTACAGTCTTCAGAACCTCGAATTCATCATATTCATAGTGGTTCTGTTTAAGTACTGCAAGCCTCTCACCGGGTGTAACGGATACATCTCCCTTATTGGACTCTATTTCACCTGAAAGAATCTTTAAGAAGGTTGATTTTCCTGATCCGTTAGCCCCGATCAATCCATAACAATTACCCTTTGTAAATTTGATATTAACGTTTTCGAATAAAGCCCGTCCCCCGTATCTCAGGGAAACACCATTTGCACTAATCATTTTCTTTTTACAGCGGAATAAACCCTCCCGCTATTTACCTCCATTTATTATAATATTTAAATTGTAATATTTGCCCATTTACCCTTTCTAAATCTTACCAGATACATTGCCGATCTGATGGAAAAATCCAGCCCTAAAGCAATCCATGCCGCAGTTATTCCGGTATTAAACAGCAGGCCTAAAATAAAAGTCAGAAACACTCTGAAGCACCATATGCCTACAAAACTTGTAAGCATTACATATATTATGTCTCCGGCACCTCTTAATGCATTGGAAACTACAGTTACAATTGACACAAAGGGCTGTGAAAAACTGAAGATCCGTATTGCTGTGGTCCCGGTTGAAATTATTCCGGGATCCTTTGTATATATTCTTATCAAACTTCCGGCAAATATAAACAGAAGACTTGAAATTACCACAGTTATCAGCAGGCAGATCCTGATGGTTTTCCATCCAGCTTTTTTGGCAAGATCTATCCGTTTCGCCCCCAGACTTTGACCGACAATAGTAGTTGCCGCCAGGCCAAAACCGAAAATTGGAACAAAACACATGGAATTTATAGACATTACTATCTGATAAACAGTTGATGCCTCAGTACCCATACGTGATATTACGACCTGCAGTATAAGAAATCCGCCCTGCATAATAAGCTGTTCCATTGAAGCCGGTATCCCCACATGCAGAATTCTCTTAAGCAGTTGAAAATCGAAAGCCAGTTTTCCCTTAAGGCTAAAGGATAAGCTGACAGATTTACTCAGAACAACAAACAGGCTCAGCAAACCGCCAACACCCCTTGATATACATACCGCAATCGCTGCACCAGTGATACCCTTTTTTTCAATTGTCAAATTTCCAATACTAACCCCATATATTAAAACATAACTTAGGGCAATGTTCAATATATTTACCACATTTGCAACAAGCATTGGGGTCTTTGTATCTCCGGCTCCCCTCAAGGAACCGCTGATTATTATATTGGAGAACATTAAAGGCAATGTTATTAAAGTTATTTTGAAATAGCCGGCAGCCATCTCAACAACCGATTTTTCGGCACCGCTAAAGAATACAGAAATAACCGGCCCTGCAAATATGATCAGCAGAATTGCCAGCAGTGAAGACGCGGCAAAACCGATCAAAACACATTCCTTTATTGCTGCCTTTGCACTTTGAGTATCACCTTCCCCGATCAAGCGGGCAATAATCACCGTGCACCCGGTTGACAGGGCTACAAAAAATACCTGAATAAAACCGAACAGAGAATTAATAAAACCTACTGCTGAAACTGCTTCATTGCTTAAGTGACCTACAAAAGCCAGCGAAACAACCCCTACAATCATAATCAGTAGCTGTTCCACAACAGCAGGAACAGCTACTTTAAATATACTACCTCTAATATTATTCTCATCTACAACCATTTTTATCTTATATTAGTCAATACTCCATCTGACCAAAGCCTCTCTAAATTGTAAAATCCTCTGTCCTCCTGATGAAAAACATGGATTACAACATCGGCGTAATCCAGCAATATCCATCTTGCTGTTTCATAGCCTTCCTTGTGATATGCATGAAGACCGACTTCACCCAGTTTGAAATCCAATTCGTCGGCTATTGATTTTATATGGGTTGTGGAGGTTCCACTGCAAATAACAAAATAGTCGGCGATTTCAGTAATGTTTTCAATATCAATTATACTTATATCTCTTGCTTTTTTTTCTTCCATCAATGATACGATTTTGTCTACCAATTTTTTAGAATCCAAATGTTTGCACCTCGTCCTAAGCTATATTTTTTAATTTCATTACGGATTAAAATCACTTCCTAAAATAATTGTCACATCATACCTGGAATCCGGCTGCAATTCCTCCTTAACAACAGAAATCTTCAGTACATTCTTAATAACATCCGGTATTACACCTTTTTTTCTGATTATAATCTGTGATGTACCCTGCTTTTCCGCATTTGTACCGGCACTGACTTTAAAGCCCTGAGCTTCGAGCATGCCTCTTGTATCTTCGGCCAGTCCGTTTTTGTCTGTACAGTTTATCACTTCTATAATCAATTTCTTATTGTCAACCGTTGATTGAGCTACAGTTTCCTTTGCCGGCTCTTTTTTTCTCGTGGACTCACTATCAACAATTATTTTTTTCGGAGCAGTACTCGCAGTTGCTTGTACTTTTTGCGGCTGTTTTTTTACCTCTACAACTTCTTTGTCAAATACACCTGAGTCTCTGGTAAAATTAGCTCCTACTATAATTGATGAAAATAACAATAAAAAGGTTCCAATTGTATAAAATGCAATCTTTATAAATTTACTCATCATTCAATAATTAACCCCTTAAGTTCTAAATCTGATTGTTATCAGAAATCAACATTAAAATATTATTCCTTGCTTTAATGGTATTTGGATGAATTAGTCCCTTTTGATGAATAACATATTTAATTATATTATCAAAAGAACCGATTAAAGCCTTATTTATATCTTCATAGGCCAGCTTTCTTACATTATCGACCTCACTGTGTGTTCTTCCCGGCTCTATGTAATCTGCAAGAAAAATGATTTTATCCAGCATACTCATCTCTGAATATCCTGTAGTATGGTATCTAATGGCATTTAATACAATTTTATTACCGACTTCATACTTTTCTCTGGCTAATATTGCTCCGACCTCACCGTGCATTAAAAACACCTGCCGCTTTTCAAGCTCATTTAACTCTATCCCATATGTCCTGCAATACTCCAGAGTCTCTTCATCCTTCAGGTCTTTAGCACAATCATGCAGGAGCCCTGCTACAGCTGCCAGCTCCCGGTCCTCACCATAATATCCCGCCAGAGAAACAGCTTCCTTCATGGTATTGACCGAATGAATGTATCTTCCCGGCTTTAAGGATTGTTTTAACAAGAGATCCATTTGGTCCAAATTCATAATCATTTTCCTTTATTTATAATTCAAACACGCTATTTGCCGTCAATAATGACAGAAAGTAGTTTCACTGCCGGTATAGTTTATTTTTAATAATATACTCTTCAACCTCTTCTTTAACAAGATATTTAACAGACTTTCCAGCCTTGATCCTGTCTCTGATAAAGGTTGAGGATATGTCGAGAAGCGGGATCTCAAAACTTCTTATGTTTATTTCATACTCCCTCTTCAATTCAATCAAGCGCTTGCTGAAGGCTTCACTGGAAAAGCCCGGCCTCATGATAGCAATAAAATCCGTAAGTTTGAAAACCTCCGGTGCATTTCTCCAGGTCAACAGATCCAATACCACATCCGCACCGATTATATAATTAAACTCTGTTCCCTTAGGATAAAGCCCGCGTAATTCTTTTAATGTATCAACAGTATAGGTGTAGCCTGACCTTTCCACTTCTATTGCCACAGCTTCAAAGCTTGAATTTGAACTGACAGCACATTTAACCATGTTTAATCTGTGCATAGGAGCAGTGACATTTTCTAAATTCTTATGCGGAGGCATACCTGAGGGAATAAATAATACCTTGTCAAGCCCATATTCACATCTTATCAATTCCGCAACAGCAAGATGCCCCATATGAATCGGATCAAAAGTTCCTCCGCAAATACCAATTTTCAAGCGTGTATCTCCCATTTGGAAATTCCTTTTCATAATGCTGCAATATCCAGTAGTCTAAAACATCTGAATTCATATATAATACAAGTGATATTATAGCATAAAAATATTAACTATCTATTAAAAAATACAAAAACACGGTGTTAAATAATAGAAATATTAAAACAAGATGGTCTGAAACGACCCATTATCCCTATGCTTGCCGGTATTTTTTCATAATTACCATGGTTAGAGCTTTTAATAAAATTGCTATAATTATATAAATCGGAAATGAATATATATGCTTCCAGGTAAATAAAACATATATTTTTAAAGCGACAAATATCGGCTCGCCCACAAAGGTGAAGAAAATTGCTGAAAAAAAGTTGACCAGTATAAATTTTTTCCAGCCGTTTGCATACTGATAAACCAGCATGTACCATACCGGCAGCATGGAAAAATTCATAGGTATGAGCCTCGGAAAATATGGTTCTATATCAATACTGTATTCCCAAAAATTCAGCTGACATCCTAATTCGTCAAGAAATGTTACCACTGTCACCACAAGAAGCCCATAAATAAAGATTTCTGCAAGTCTTTTTTTGTCCACAAGTTTTGTCCAGATTATCCATGGAATTATCAGCATGGCCAACAACAGCCAAAACTGAAAGGAGAATACTTCAAATTTGCACCAATGCTTGAATTGCAGAATAATAGCCTTACTTTGAGCATCCAGTATCTGCTGGAAAGACGGAGATTGATCCATTAGCCATAAACCTTCCTTTATTAGGTGATATTACATGATACAACTATTATTCTCAATCAAACAGTAAATATTATTCACAGTTAATCTTAGTAAACAAAAAACCTGCTTGAAACAGGCTAAGTTTCAAACAGGCTTTAACCAGTGCATTTTATCGGGTCAGTCCTCGGACAAAAACTCCAGCCAGAGAGAGCAAAGATTCATCGCTCCTCTAAAACCCATGTAGGCAGGAGTATACCAGTTGAAATTCCATGAATCCAGTCCTCTGCTAATGGCAGGTGCAGTATCTTTTCCCGCCTTTGCCAGCACT
>JAEVZU010000076.1 GCA_023392075.1 Bacillota bacterium
TTATGATTTATTCCCATCGGTCTGGAGGGCCATTTTGCCTCTCCGTCAATCAGCCATGAAGAAACTCTGAAATCATTAAAGGTCCACACAATTTGTCCTATGATATAGTCTTTTGAAATATAGAGGTCTATGAGCGACTCCAGGTAATCGGCCTGCGATTCTTCAGACCATTTGATTCTGGCTTTGCAGGAATGTTGTCCATACATGCCCTCCCAGCCTCCGGAGGTCATAAGGACCGGTTTTTCGGGATATCTTGCGGCAATCCTGTCCAAAAGAAGGCTTCCCTCTTCAATGGTATGTCCGTTATACCAGCCAAGCCAGTAATTTATCCCTACCACATCAAAATATTCGTAGGTTCTGTCTTCAGTAGGTATATCCGATGCATGCACCACAAACCTTGTGGGATCAAGAGCTTTTGCAAGCCTGATATACTTCGGAACAAAATCCACCGCTGCGTCCTCGTAGGTTTTACATTCAATAAACAGGCTCCAGAACATAATACAGGTCTCATTTTTATAATATTTAATGGTATCCTGCATCTGTTTGTTTGCAAGCTCCAGGAGCTCCGGATTTTGGAACTGTTCTTTTTTGAAGTTGACATTTGGCACTTCAGCTATGACAAGGAAGCCTGTTTCACTGGCTATTTCATACTCCTTCAAGTGGTGTGGGTAATGACAGAGTCTTAAAAAGTTTGCACTGCCCTTTTTGCATAGATCATAGTCCCTCCTTATGATGTCATCTGAAAACGTTCTTCCGGTAACAGGATATTCTTCATGTTTGGAGTACCCTCTCAGGTATATGACCTTTCCGTTCAGCAAAACCTTTCTGTTACTTATGGAAAACTCTCTGATTCCTATCCGGTGAGTCCAATAGTCCATGGGCTTGCCATTTTTCCTGAGACATATTTTAAAATCATAGAGGAATGGACTGTCTGGCGACCACAGTTTTGGGTTTTCAACAATCAGACGTATTGTTTTTTTGCTGCAAGTTATTTTTTCTGTCACATCATATACGGATTCCATGCTGCCCTTATCATCAACCGTCAGATTTATTGAATAGTCACCGGCATCGGTAAAATTACCAGTATCTACGGTAACTGTCACTTCCCCGTTTATTTTGGTAACAACAGTTACATCCTCCAGCCAGCTTTCGCCCGTCCCTATAATGAATACATCCCTGTAGATGCCTCCATAATTGAACCAATCCACACCTATGGGAGGAGAAGTCATATTGTTTATTTCACTGTCAACACGGACAGCAATTAAATTTTCGCCGTTGATAACGAGGCCCTCCGTGATATCAATTTCAAAAGGCGTAAAGCCTCCGGTATGAGAACCTGCAAGCTTGCCGTTAAGCCAGATATCACATTTGTAATTGACACCGTAAAAGAATAAAACATATCTTTTTACTTCCTGCATTTCTTTAAATATAAATTTCTTGAAATACCAGGCCACACCCTCATAGTCGAACAACTCCTCATCTGATTCATTCCAGCAGGAGGGCACCCAAATATTTTCTGCATTATCCGGAATAGCTGTATACCATTCATTTTCAAGTCCTTTATTTTCTCTGTCCAATTTAAATTCCCAGTATGAGTTTAACGATATTTTCTTTAGCATTTTTATAATCCTTTCTGATGATTGACTCGTTATGTATGTTTTAACAGCTGTTGTCTCACAAGTGGACAGCTTTGTCCTTCAGAACTTTCAACTACCGGCTCAGCGAAAAACCTACATAATTTTTAACCGGCAAAACAAGTCGCTCTTAAAAATTTTACTCAGTATTATCCTATAGCCGTTTTCCCGAAGCAGCAATCTCATATATTTACATATTTTACTTACTTCTTTACATGTTTACTTTACAGACCAAAACAGAAAAAAGCCTCATCCCCAAAAGATTTTTGGGAACGAGGCTTTTAAAAGTGCTTACAGAAATACATTTAATCAGTAACAATTTCTACCGGCTATATAAATCAACCAACTACAACGCGTTAAATAATCTGATGAGTTTTAAAAGAACGGTATGCAAACGGTGTGGCCAGAATGCCGACCACAGCGGCAAACAGCGGCAGGAACACATACGGCTTCACGATCACACCTGATATTTCATACTGAATAGGGCTTGTCACGGAACCAAATTCCATCATGCCGGACGGCAGGAGATGTAAAAGATTGTACAGCCATATCTTGTCATAGGATACGTTTATAAACATCGGTACAATAAGAATCAAGGTGATAAGTATGATTACACCGTAAGCTGATTTGAATTTTGCCGACAAAAGCATGGTAATTGCCGCAGTCATCAGGCAGGCAAAAAAGACGCAGACAGAAAATAGCAAGGCTGTCTGTCCCATAGTCATCGGATACGGCGACATGGGATAGTAAAGCTGTAATTGGGAGTTCAAACCGTCAAAGCCGAAAGTCAGTATTGTAAGAATATAATTTGCCGCAGTCAGGACAAGGCATATTGCCGAGGCTATGGTAAAACCCGTGAACAGCTTGGCTGTTATGAGCATATTCTTCCCATGTTTTGAAGCAAGGATGAGCTGATCGGCTCCCGAGGCATATTCCCCTGAAAAAATCGGAGCAATACAAATTGCCATGACAAACGCTGCCATCAGACCAACGGTATACATGAGTGTAAGAAACCGTGTGTATCCATCTGTATAGGAAAAGGTAAACGGAGTTTTTATCTGCTCATCCAGAGCAATCAATTTCTCCTTTGCTTTGTCGCTCATTCCTGTTTCCTCCAGCGCCTGAACCTGCCTGCCGTGGCGTAAATCATAAAACCCGGCTGCCTGTTCTGCGGTCAGCAGCTGGAAATCTTCCATATTGAACCGGCGGGATTCACTGTTATAAATAGGCCGGACAATTCCGTATAATCCACTGTATTTTCTGGCAAATGCCTGGTACTCCGGGGTGTCGTAATATCGATCTTTTTTGGGAACCTTTGAATAAGCCTCCACCGTCTCCATAATCAATTTTGAGTCGATTTCCCGGCCGGAAAGGGATCTGGCATAAGAGCGGTCCTTAACCATGGCATCATAATTGGACTCAAATACTTTACCATCCACATAATAACTTCCCAGCAGTGTTCCCCACACGCTGACAGCAGTAGCAACAACAGCCAAAACCAGAACAATAATCACACTTTTTTTATGCAATATCTTTTTATATTCAAAACCGACCAATCTCCAAAAACTGTTCATCGTTCATTCACCTCACTGAAATAATACAAATAAAGATCCTCCAGTGAAGCCTGTGCAGTTACAGCGGAATCACAGGGTTTCTCTTCACTTATCAGACGTAAAAACATATTTTTGTCTTCATTCCGAAGATTTATAACAGGATATCTTTCACAAAGCTCGTCTGCCATAGAAGGCGGTATGCTGCATTCCCAAACCTTGCCCTGTATTGTACCGATAATTTCTTCCAGCGTCCCCTTATGTATAAGCTGGCCGTTTTTCATCACAAGGATGGTATCGGCAATATGCTCAACATCTGAAACTATATGCGTTGAAAGGAGTACAATACGGTCTGCTCCGAGTCGGGAGATCATATTTCGGAAACGTACCCTTTCTTTTGGATCAAGTCCGGCAGTGGGCTCGTCCAGAATTAATATTTTCGGGTCATTGAGCATCGACTGGGCAATGCCGAGCCTCTGTTTCATACCTCCGGAAAAGGTTTTTATTTTCTTTTTTGCTTCATTTTCGAGGGAGACAAGCTCAAGGAGCTCCATCGATTTTTCTCTGGCCCGGATTTTAGGCAATCCCTTAAGCACTGCAATGTAAAGCATGAAATCAATAGCTGTAAACTCTGGGTAATAGCCGAAGTCCTGGGGCAGATATCCCAATACATCACGGTAATTCTCCCGGCTTACATCAATGCCGTCATAATTTATAGTCCCCAAGGTAGGGGTCAGCACGCCGCACATCATGCGCATCAGGGTGGTTTTGCCGGCGCCGTTCGCACCCAGAAGACCGTACACACCCCGGCTGAGTGTTAGAGAAATACGGTCGCAGGCAATTTTACTGCCATATTGTTTTGTCACTCGGTCAAGAGTAAGTTCCATGTTCTTTCCTCCGTTTGTTTTATTAAATTGCGCAGCTGAAGCCCTGTCAGCACGCCGCCGAGTGCAAACAGCAGCAGCCAGTACCCCAGGGTTGAGCTGGAGTAGAGAAGCTGCACCGTGCTGCCGGTTATAATATTCGCCATGCAGGTAAAGCAGGCCGTGGCAGCACAGAAGTATATACCCTCCCCCGTTCTCACACGGTTCAGTATCAGCAGGCAAACACCGCAGGTTATGAGGTACGGTACCATCAGGTAGATTATGACCTGGAGCAGGTTGAACGGGGATACCCGGCTGATAAAAACTAAAAGTACTGTCAGTATTATAAAATTTCCTCCGCCCAATATTGCTATCCGCACCATGATTATCTGCGGCAGGTTGAACCGGAAACTCATTTCAAGTTCCGACATACGGCAAAATACCGAGCGGTAAATTTCTGCCGCCATCATCAGCGCCAGAAATGGAAGGATGGCAGAAACCGCCCATATTTTCCCGGCTTCCGCATTCCAGTCTATTAGCGCTGGTGACCAGAAGGTAACTGCCCAGCCCATAAAAACAATTACAACAGAAAAGGCCCATATCCTTTTTCGGATAAAGAAAAACTGGTTAAGCAGAAAATTCACATAATTGCCGCCAGGATGCTGCAGCGTTTTTAAGAATCTCTCCTTATCCACGGGCGGCGGCGCTTCAAAGGATTCTCTCAAAGCATCTTTCATTTTTTTATTCATAGAGAATTCTCCTTTCCAAGCAAATTTTTCAGGGACGCCAGTGCAGACTTTATCCGACGGTAGACCGCAAAGCGGGAAATGCCCGTAATTTCGGCAATTTCTCCGACTGAAAGCTCGTTTGCATACCTGAAAAGCAGCAGTTCCTGCTCCTGCTCCGGCAGTATTTTAAGTGCCTGCCTGATTGTATTCCTCAGTTCCAGCCGTTCGATAAAATCTGTGTCAGGTAACTCATCGGCCAGCTTTTCGGGTTGTTTTCTGCGGAAGGAATCAATACACAGATTTCTTGCTATGGTATAAAGGTAGGCAAGTTTCTTGCCGTATTCCATGTATGAGTTCTGCGCAAAGTATTTGAGAAAGGCTTCCTGGGTCAGGTCTTCCGCCAATGTGGCATTACCGGTTTTATAATAGCAATATCGATATATCTTGTCGTACTGTTCTTCAATATCAATCGACACCCTGCAGCCTCCTCTCAAATTGTTTAACGTATTATCCCCTGAAAATGTGCGGATGAACAAAATTTTTTTCGATTTGTTTCCTGGTTACTTTCAGCTTTAAAGTATGAAAAACCTCTTTTCGGTGCAAAAAAATCTCCAGACTTTGTGTGAAACTGTATAAGCTTTCGCATATTAAACATAACAATAAGGGGGCGGACAGAAAATCTGTCCGCCCCCTTAAGGAACTTTGCAATATTTGTTTAATTTACGGTAAGAGCAGGCTTATTTGAAGCATTTTCCCTGCTATTGAAGCTTAAGCTTGCTCCATTATTATTCTCCACCTGTAATTTGAATGTCACTTTTTTATCTTCGCTCATCTGGCTGTTCACATAGCTTGTAACGTCTATGGTATACCAACCGGCAGCCGCTACGTTAACCGTGCCTGCTGATACCGCACCTGTGCTGCCGGGCTGATTGTCCCAGGTTATGCTTCCGCTGCCCGATTCTGTCCAGGAATCAGTGCCTGAAAGCCCGTATATTTTTACAGGTGTAGCCGCAGATGCGGTATTGCAGTATATCTTCAAGGCAGCCGATGCAACCGATGTTCCCGCACGTCCGGTAAGGTCAAATTTTATGAAACCCTTCCTGTTATATCCGGCATCCGGATCACCTTTGACATCAATCGTAGTGGCTGTGCCATAATTGGTTGCTGAATAAGTCCCGTCCCTTACATACGCATCGGCGCTTGCCGGGTAGTCCACAGGGACAGCTGAGGTCGTGGCGCTCACAGCCGTGCTCCATACACTCGAACCGGCACTGTTTTTAGCCCTTACCCTGTAGCTGTGCGTTGACCCCAGTGTTAAACCTTTATGCGAATAGGGTGATGTTACATCGCTTATTGTCGTGCCGTCAACTTCAAGGTCATAGCCTGTTGCACCGGCTGCTGAATTCCAGCTTACATTTATTTGTGACGAACCTGCCGCTGTAGCGGTCAAGCCTGCCGGTACCGCCGGTTCGGCCTGGGTGTAGCCTCCTCCCATAAATGCTGCCATTGCCATACCTGCCGCATTTCCGGTAATAGTAACCTCATTTGTTGCATAATCTCTGCGGTTGTCATGCCAGATCATACGATTATCATTGAATTGCACTATGTTTGGATCTTCCTGTCCTGAAAGCAATGGATCCAGCTGATCCACAGCATATTGGGCACTTGTTTCAAAACCTTCGCTCCATGCGCCAAGGAGCTCATACGCCGGATTATTGACACGGTTCAGAGTTGTGACACGGTGGCGGGGGTTCTTGAACCAGGTAGTACCCGCACCATTTAACATACTGACGCCCCATGGATTTTTGCCCAGCATGAAGTCCAGCTGCTGCTGCGCTAAATTTAAATATGCAGAGCTGCCTGAAAGCTCCTGATACATCAATGCTTCGACCGCATTATTGCTCATTGCTTCATAACTGCCCCATTGCGGCTGGCTGCTGTTATTCCAGAATTGTGCATCAGCGTAAGTTTTCTTTATATTCAAATGGTTGTTCATACGGGCTGTGACAGTACTCTTGTATGCCGGGTCAAGTGATGCCACCTCATAGTTTGCCCATGCATATGACCTTGACCAATTGAGGCTGGTGTCACTTTTGTTATACCAATCCCCTGCGCTGTCACAATATGACCTCGCATCTGTCAGATAAGAAGCTGTTCCTGTTGCACGGTAGAGTTCAGCAGCCGCCCAGGCCATATCATCCCTGTAATCGGTATCCACATAGAACTCATCCGCATCTCCTGCTATTCCTGTTCTTGCCTTGCCCCAGGTGTATATCTGCTTTGCCGCCGCAAGATAATTGCCGGCTAATGCTGCATCATAGCAGGGTCCGCCGGGGTCTCCCCATATTTTTGCTCCAAGTGCCAGCGCTGCTGCGGCTTTCCCTGCCAGGTTGGCGCCTGTACCAGCCGGACAAGGATGTACAGGACGTGCCGAACCATATATGGTATTATCATTTTCAGGCCAGCATTTGCTGCGGGAATCAAGATCATCATTTTCAACATCGTGATCAAGGCCATCGGCTACTTCCATATATAACATCTGATTTGTGTTGTCCCACATCTTTCTTATGAAGTCAAGTCCGACCCTTGCTTCGGTTAATACCCCGCCGGAGCTTCCGGGGGAAGGAAATGCCTCAGGACGGTGTATATATGTTGTTAACATTACATCGGTGACATGTCCTATTGTACTCATGAATTTAATATAATCGGACGCGTCGTGCCATCCTCCGGTAACGTCAATTGTTTTGGATGCCCCGTCGGGTTTTCCGTCTATTGACGAATTTGAACCTGATATATGGCAGGGGCCATGATCCTTCGGATTGGTATTTCCACAGCGCTGTACTTTAAAGAATTGCATTGAAAGATCGGCCAGAGTACTGTAGACTGAATCACCAACTGGGAAGGACGGCGATTTATATGTGTTGATTTTTATGTAGTAGCCGCTGCCCGGTGTATTCAGAGCGCCGAAGTCAAGGGCATACGTATAGGCGCATTTTGCTCCGCCTGCATCGCCCCAGCTTCCCTTATTTGGTGACGAAATTGTTCCATTTAACACTGATACATTGCCGGAATTAAAAACATCGTACCTGACACCGCTTAAATTGGTGCTGGACAGCACCATAGCAACCTTTCCTTCCGACGGCTTGTACCCCGCCTGGTTAACCCTGATAAATACTCCGCTTGCATTTGCCCGGGCTGTGTCTGTGGGCATTATCACTGCTGTCAGCATGATAATTGCAACCAGGAATGAAATTACTCTGCTTCTTCTTTTCATTTTTTACACTCTCCTAAACTTTTAATATATGTGATTTGACTTCCATGGATCCCTTTGTCAATTCTACAAATTATGTTTAGTTGGCATATGTGTATATGTTATTTTAATTGCGGCGACACTTGTTAAAACGCGTTTGAAGTTACTGTACCGTTATAATTCATTTACTTAAAAGCATTCAAAACTTTTTCTCTGGTATGCCTTTTACATTCATTTTCCTCTAAAGCCCATAAAACTGCACCCGCCACAGGCGGTGCTTCCAAGATGTTAAAAAATATACTCCTGTCTTTATTCTTCTCAATGACATCCTGCTTAATTTTATCTATTGCCCTTGAATTTTCACCTTTCACAAATATTGAACCGGCCAGAATGACATTTATGGCTTCCGCCCTGCCAAAATCAAGATTGGTTATGAGCCCATTTATACACCTGGCATACTCCCTGCCCATGTTGTCCAATATTTCCAGTGCTACCGCATCATTTTTATTGGCAGCTTCAAAAATCAATTTATTAAAAAAATCATATCTATATTCACCTTCATCAATTTTGTATTGCAGGGCTTCTACAAAATCAAATTTTGATTTTATATTTAAAATTTCAAAAAAAAGGTCCGTCAGATATGTATGGGGGTCTCCTTTAAAAATTTGATTGTAAGTTGCGGCCATGGCTTTTCCCGCCAGATATTCCCCTCCTCCGAAGTCTCCTCCGCTCATGCTGCCCAATCCGCCAATCTGGAGCATATTCCCCCTTGGATCAATTCCGCCTATGTTAAAAGCCGTCCCGTTTATTGCACAAATCCCAAATCCATTCTCGCACCCGGCCTTCACTCCAAGATAGGTATCATTGCACAGAATAAAGTCTTTTATTCCCAGGTCAGCAATAATTTTTGAGATGAGCTCATGCTGTCTTTTTGTATCCACTCCGGCCAAACCGAATACACATTTTCCCAGCTCGTCTGCAGCTATACCGTTTTTATCAAAAACATATGTAAAAAGCTTGCCTAATTCTTGCTTAAGTTCATCATAACCGCCTTTCAGGCATTCGTGGTTGGTTTTTCCCCAGCTTATAAAATCAACCGGATCCCCGTCCAAATTGAAAACAGAACAGTGGGTCTTTGTTCCCCCTCCGTCAATCCCCAGTATGTATTTCTTCATAGCTTCTCCTCCTGAAACTGCGGTAAAAATTCCTTATTGGCCTCAAGCATTTCATCAAGTACGCCTTTTGCCTTGCAGTAATCCCCTACCAGCGGATTTGCCAGCAAAGCTCCCAATGCCGCTTCATAGCTTCCTTCAATTCCAGCTCTGACAGTTAATTTCTCATACGCTTTGACTGCCTGCATCAAGCCTATCACATGCTGATTATTAAAATTATTTATTTTTATTGGAGTTGCACCCTTCTTATTTATAATGCATTTGGCTTCAATGACATCATCCTTGCCCATAAAACTTAAAGCCCCGTTATTTTTTACATCAACCACATGTATTTCATCTTTGTCATTTTCTATGGCATCCACAATTGAAACAGCAGCCTCCGAATACAGGGCTCCCCCTCTTTTATCCAGTACTCCGGGTTTCTCTTTCAAATTGATATCCTTGTACAATTCCAGGAGCTCGGCTTCAATGACTTTGCATTCCTCTCCCCTTGTCCTCCCGGCATCCCTGCATTTTTTTATCATCTTATCCCTGAAATAGTAGTAATTTAGATAAGATACCGGAAGACCTTTTATTGCCTTAAGTAATTCTTCCTCATAAATAACTTCGGGTATATTCTTCAGACTGTTATCCTTATATCCCCCTGAAAATAAATTTTGGAGAATTTCCTTGCCGTCGGCATATATTGCTGTCAGCCAGAACAAATGATTCAGGCCTACAAAATCGTAATCGAAATTTTTTGTGTTTTCCGGAAGCATTTCTTTGGCACGTCGGATCATATTAATTGGAGCATTGCACAATCCAAGCATTTTCACATTTGTATTGTTGAGCAATGCATCAGCTATAATTCCCGAGGGATTAGAAAAGTTTATAAACCACGCCTCGGGTGAAAGCCTTTCGATTTTCCCTGCAATATCCATCATGACCGGTATTGTCCTCAGTGCTTTCATAAATCCGCCGGCACCTGTTGTCTCCTGTCCCAGCAGGTCATATCTCAGCGGTATTTTTTCATCCCTTATCCTTGCATCCAGCTTTCCGACCCTGATCTGTCCAAGTATATAATCAGCGCCTTCTATTGCCTCTTCAGCATTCTCCGTGATTATAACCTTTGAATTGATTCCGTTGGCCTCAAGCATTCTCTTTCCAAGTCCGGTAACGATCTCTGTCTTCTCTCTGTCAATGTCCATCATATAAAAACTGTCTATTTTCAATTGTTTATTCCTGGTTATAAAACCATTGATAAGCTCCGGTGTATATGTGCTTCCGGCGCCTATAACCGCAATCTTCAAATTATTCATGCTTCAATTTCTCCCCTACTTTCAAGCAGTCAAATATATAGTATTGTTGCTTTTTGTATTTCTCAACTTCATAATATCCCTGCACAACTGCAGTCTCAATGTTATATTTTTACTGATAATTCTTCTTTTTTTACATAATAATGCACTGGTATCCCATATAATTTTTATCACAGCAATTTTTGCAAGATAAACAGCAATCAAAACATATTTGTGTTATAGAAATGTTGCTAGTATTAAAAGCTAAATTGATCTTTTAATAAGTTGTCATAAATCAGCAAGCCAGGCATAAATTCTTATAATATTTTTAATATTTAAAAGCAGGAATATGATTGCTAAAAAGTTAATGTTTACTGTAAGAAGCAAGTATTTTATTAAATTTATTCGGTGCTGAAGCACGATGGAGGTCACATGAAATTATCATTCAGATGGTATGGCAAGGACGATCCGGTCAAAATAAGCTATATCAGGCAAATCCCAAATATGTACAGCATAGTTACGGCTGTTTATGACGTTCCTGTAGGAGAAATCTGGGGTCAGGAAAGTATAACACAGCTAAAAAATGAAGTCGAAAAGGCAGGACTCAGGTTTGATGTGATTGAAAGCGTTCCCGTACATGAAGATATCAAGCTTGGGCTTCCTTCAAGAGACAGATATATTGAAAACTACAAGGAAAATATCCGGAGACTTTCAAAAGCCGGTGTAAAGTGTATCTGTTATAATTTTATGCCTGTTTTTGACTGGACGCGCACGCAATTGGACAAGGCTTTGCCTGACGGCTCAACAGCTCTGGTCTATTATAAGGACCAGCTGCAGAAAATGGATCCCCTAAAGGGTGAATTATCACTCCCAGGCTGGGATGCAAGCTATACCAAAGATCAACTGGCAGATATTTTTGAAGCTTATTCCAAAGTGGATGATGAAAAATTGTGGTCACATCTGGAATATTTTCTTAAGGAGATTATTCCTGTTGCGGAAGAGTGTGATGTTAAAATGGCAATTCACCCGGATGATCCGCCGTGGCCTATATTCGGTCTTCCAAGGATTATAACAAATGAAAAAAACCTGGACAGATTCCTCAAGCTGGTTGACAGTGAATACAACGGCTTGACCTTCTGCACCGGTTCGCTGGGAAGCGGAAGTTTTAACGACATTGTTAAAATGGTTGATAAATATTCCGCAATGGGCCGCATTCATTTCATGCATATCAGAAATGTCAAGCTGCTTGACGACGGTAGCTTTGAGGAAAGTGCCCACTACTCGCCCTGCGGTTCTCTGGATCTAGTTGAAATTGTAAAGGTGCTTTATAAGAATAATTTTCAAGGTTACGTACGTCCTGATCACGGCAGGATGATATGGGGTGAAACCGGCCGTCCAGGCTACGGGCTGTATGACAGAGCTTTGGGCGCCATGTACCTGACCGGTATATGGGAGACCCTGGTAAAAACATATAGCAAATAATTATAATTTAAAAATATTTTTTACATTTTACCGCAGACATGGAGGTTCATATGGATTTACCATTTAAAATCGATTTAAGCAATAAAGTGGCAGTTGTCACCGGCGGTACCGGTGTTTTGGGCGGATACTGGGTCAGCGCGCTTGCCGCCTGCGGAGCCAGAGTTGCAATACTGGGCAGAGACCTTGCCCTTGCTCAGGAGAAGGCTGCCGAAATTGTTAGTTCAGGCGGCTCAGCCATAGGAGTTGCCGCAGATGTTCTTGACAGGGAAAGCCTTAAAAATGCTCATAATCTTGTACTGCAAAAATTAGGTCCTTGCGATATCCTTATCAACGGTGCGGGAGGAAATCATCCCAAAGGTACTACCACAAAGGAATACCTTTACCCGGAGGATCTTACGGATAAAAAGGACGGCATTACAACTTTTTTTGATCTGGAGGAACAGGGAGTAAAACATGTGATGGATCTGAACTTTCTGGGCACCCTGCTGCCTTCCCAGGAATTTTCAATAGATATGGTCGGAAGAAAGGGCTGCACAATAATCAATATTTCATCCATGAACTCCTATACCCCGCTTACAAAAATTCCTGCATACTCCGGAGCAAAGGCGGCTGTTTCAAACTTTACCCAATGGCTTGCAGTACATATGTCCAAGGTAGGAATCAGAGTCAACGCAATAGCCCCTGGCTTCTTCCTGACAAAACAAAATGAAGCTCTTCTTAAAAATCCGGATGGAAGCTATACCGAGCGTTCACACAAGATTTTGAACAGTACCCCCATGGGCAGGTTCGGAGAAGCTCAGGAATTGGTGGGTGTGCTGCTATTTCTGGTAAACGAGGAGGCCTCAAGCTTTGTAAATGGTGTGGTTATTCCTGTTGACGGAGGCTTTTCGGCGTATTCAGGAGTATAGATGTGATAGGTTTAAAGACAAAAAACGAGTATTGAATTTTTTACCTGTATAAATAGAAAGGGAGTTTCGGAAAACTGTCAAAAAGTGGTTGGCGATGCTCCCTTGCATTCTACCCTGACCTATTTGTGTAATTATATTCATTCACCAGTTCGGCATATTTATACTCACTGGATTGTGTGTTTCTTAAAGATTAAGTACTTCCTCTTATTACAATTTGTGTATCAATAACAGTTTTTATATATTCACTGGTATCTATGTTGTTGATTCTCTTCAACAAAACCTCAACTGCCCTTTTAGACATTTTACTCTTGGAGGTGCTGATACTGGTCAGCAGAACCGGAAACTGCAACTTCGACTGAATGTTGTCAAAACCCACTATAGCAACGTCTTCCGGAACTCTTAGCCCGTTTCTGTTAAGGACATGAATCGTTTCCCATGCAATCATATCACTGAATGCAAATATGGCTGTAAATTTTATGTCTGATTTAATTATCCGTGAAATAATTTTATTGCTCTCACCTGAAGTAATGGATATTTCATGAACCAGACCACTATCATATTCAATATTGTTTTCACTTAATGCCTTTTTGTAACCCTCATGCCTTTCAATGGAACTTGATATATAATCCGGACCATTTAAAAACAATATTCTTCTATGTCCCCTTTCAATTAAATGCCTGGTGGCAAAGTAACCACCATTGACATCATCGCAAACAACATAGTCTGTATTTATATTTTTAAAATACCTCCCTATGAGTACAAAGGGTACACCGGTTTTTTTAAGATAGCGTATATTATTCTCGCTTTTCTGTGTTGGACAAATTATAATTCCGTCAACATTTTTCCCAAGTGCTGAATGAATGGCTTCTTCCTCAATTTCACTCTTTTCATCAGTATTTATGATAAAGGTATTATAGTTTTGCCTTCGTGCCGAAGTCTCTATCTCTTTAACCAATATGGAAAAATGGGGATTTGAAATATCCCCCAATATTACAGCAATTGTCTTTGTTACGCCCGATCTAAGGGATCCTGCGATTGCGTTGGGAATATATCCCATATCGTTTGCAGTCTCTTTTATAAATTCACGTGTAGTTTCGGATATATCCTCCTTATCCTTTAAGGCCCTTGAAACAGTATTAATTGTAAATCCGGTTTTTACAGCTATATCCTTGAGTGTAATCTTATTGCTGCTATAGGAACTACCTTTAGCACCCATATAATTCCTCCTTAAAATATTAGTTACATTTTACACTTGTAGCAGGAATATTTCAATACTGTCAGGGCTGACATACGTATGCAGTAGAAGTTTCATCCATGTCCTGATATTTTGTAAACCGGATAAATAACTTTTAGATATTTTTAGTTCAATAAAATAAAAATCGCTGGAGAAATTGGTGATTTTTTCACCTGTTCTCCAGCTGCACTCTAATTATCCAAATATAATTAGTTAATACTAATCCTACTCAGCAGTTTGTAATATTATTTTTTGTCTTCATACTTTCTATAAAGCAGGTTTTCCCATCCGTCAAGACATAAATCCTTACTTTTTCCCTCCTGTTCAAACCACACTGCCATTTTTCCGGCCTCTCTGTTATCCCAGGCAAAGTAAGGTGTGGTTACAAACTTCTTTCCATCCTTATCCTCACCGGTTATAACTGTAACTCCGGCCAATAAATCCTGGTTATGCTGTGCACTGAACACAGAACTTTTCTTTATGACAATATCTACATTCCCGTTGTTATCAACACCTTCAGCACAGTACAGGAAAGGTCCTCTCTGCAGTGCCACTTTTGTTCCGAGGTGCACTACATATGGATGAGCTTCAACACGGGTAACGGGCATTTCCATGTCAAACTTTATAACATCCCCGTTTTGCCAGTTTCTGTTTAATACCAGATAGCCTTTTTTCAGCACAGGTTTTGCTTCTTCACCATTTACCGTTATGCAGAATTTTCCGCTCCACTCAGGAAGTCTGATATTTATAAGTGCTCCTGGGTTCTCGACACTTCTGACAACAAACTCTACCGAACCATACCAGGGACCTTTTGTATTTTGTTCTATTTCCATAAATCCATCAAATTTAGCCGTACTTCCAATAAACAAATTGACATAAACTCCATATTTATCAATAGAATAGATATACGAATTCAATTCTCCCATAATTTTCAGGAACATAGGAGGACAACACGGACATGCATGCCATTCCCAACGATGGGTATTTCCATCACTGACAAGAGGATTTTCATAAAAATATTTGGTCCCTGAAAGGGACAAACCCGAAAGAATATTATTATAAAGATTTCTTTCTATGGGTTCAATAAATCGTGCATCGCCGAAGGCAAGCTTCATACTTTCTCCCCAAAAAGCCATTGCTACTGCTGCACAAGTTTCAAGATAGCCATTATCCGGCAGTTGATACTCCGGTCCGAATTTCTCCTCATTTTGCGTCGAACCTATACCTCCACTGATATAATATTTCCGGCCTACAACATTTTCCCAGAGTTTCAGAGCAGTCTGAAAATATTTCTCATCCCCAGTCTCCATTGCCACATTAATAATTCCGTTGTAAAGGAGTGCAGCTCTTACCGCGTGGCCGACAGCCTCTTCCTGTTCAAGGATTGGCCTGTGGTCCTGTGCATATTCTCCCAGATATCTTGGATAGCTAACCCTTCCTTTATGCTTTCCTCTGGTATCAATCCAGAACCTTGCAAGTTCAAGGTACCTGTGTTCATCAACTTTTACAGCTATTCTATCCTTAAGTTCCTGCTCGTCTTTAAACAGCCTGTACAGCTTAACAAGTGCCTCTTCAGGCTGAGGATGTGCCGGGACAATATTTTTCCTGGGTAATGGCCCCATTTCAGAACACATATAATTTGCCATTTTTACAGCTACAGTTAAAAGACTAACTTTTCCTGTTGCCTTGTAGTGATGTACACCGGCCTCGCAAAGACAGCCTGCATTATAAAGTTCATGCTGCCAAAGAAGATTTCCTCCCTTCTCACCCCAGCGGTTTTCAGGGCACATAAGTGTGCTGTAGGTATTTATATATCCGCAGGGATCTGCCTCCTGTGCTTTACTGATAAGTTCTATGTATTCATCAAGTTTCCTGTCAAATCGCTCATCATAATCGTTAGCCATAAAGTCCGATATTCCCCTTATAGTTTCGTATAAAAGACCATCGTACCATGGGAAATTTATATTACTCGCTTTTTCACCGCTGGTTACCTTGTTATAGCTCTTAAAAATATTAATAGTATTCGGATTATTCGGAGTTCCGTTCTTACTGAATTTATCCAGAATATCACATATGGTGGTTTCCCTGATTACTTTAAGCCGGCTTGACCAAAAGGAATCATTTATTTTAACATTTTTACCGCCTATACTTTTTAGTTGTCCATAATATCCTTTTTTCAACATTGTGTACCTCCCAAGTCTTTAAATAAACATATTTAACTCAAATAATACTTTTAATGCCTTTTTATCCTTTTATTCCTGTTGTAGCTATTCCCTCAATAATATGTTTTTGCCCAAAAAAGAAAACAACCAGAGTAGGCGTCAGAACAACAACAGTAGCAGCCATCATAAGGTGCCATTGTGCCGAATACATTCCCTTGAACAGTTGAAGTCCCAGAGAAAGGGTAAATTTGTCTTCATCGTTCAAATAAATAAGAGGTCCCATAAAATCATTCCACGCACCAAGAAATGCAAACAGTCCTACAACAACCAGTGCTGACTTTGAAAGAGGTAAAATGATGCTCCTGTAAATTTTAAAATATGAGGCACCATCTACATATGCAGCTTCGTCAAGCTCTTTTGGAATTGACATAAAGAATTGTCTCAGCAGGAATACATTAAATGCACCTCCGCCAAACCATATAGGCACCGTGAGCGGTATGAGTGAATTAGTTGCGCCAAGAATCTTCCAGCCCACAAATGTAGGTATCATTGTAACTGCTGCAGGCATCATCATACTTGAAAGTACCAATATAAAAATGAAATTCTTGCCAGGCCACTTTAAGCGCGCAAAACTATAGGCACATATTGAGCTTGATAATACTGAACCGGCAACAACAGAGATAACAATTATCATGGTATTACCAAAAAACTTTAAAAACGGTATTGCAGTTAAAGCCTCCTTGTAATTGTCAATAACAAATGGTTTTGGTATCCAGATCGGTGGTATTACAAATATCTGGGACATATCCATCAGAGAACTTCTCACAAGCCAGTAAAGGGGAAACAGACAGAGAAGAGATCCGCCTATCAGTATTATATAAACAAATATCTTTGTTATTATATTGTCTTTTTTCATACTATTTAACCTCCCCTTCATAGTAAACCCACATGGAGGATGATCTGATCACTAAAAGTGTCAAGAACAAAATGATTAAAAACAATACCCAGCCGATAGCGCATGCGCTTCCCACTTTTGAAAATGTAAAGGCTTCCCGGTAGAGGTAGAAAAGATAGAAAAGACTTGAATTATTCGGTCCCCCCTGGGTCATTATATATGCCTGACTGAATATCTGAAAACTATTTATGAGGCTCATAACCATGTTGAAGAATATGGTGGGTGTCATCATTGGAATGGTAATATGCAGCAGCTTGTTTATTCCCCTGCAGCCATCAACATCTGCTGATTCGTATAATTGTACAGGAATATCCTGCAGCCCTGCAAGAAAAATTACTACTGTTCCTCCGATACTCCACAGGCTCATAATGGCAAGTGATGGTATTACCGAGGATTCCGAATATATCCATTGGCTTGTTGGTAATCCAAGCATCTTCAAAACACTGTTCAATACGCCAAGATCCGGATCAAAAAGCCAGAGCCATATCATGGAGGATGCCACAACAGGTACAATCGTCGGTAAATAAAATATGGTACGGAACAAAGATCTTCCTTTAAAATTCTGATTCAGCAGAAGGGCTGTGAGAAATGAAACTATTATCTGCAGCGGAACACTAAGCAAAACATAATATGTAGTGACTGCCAGCGATCTGTAAAAGAATTCATCTTTCCCGGAAAACATATTTACATAATTTTCAATACCGATAAACTTTGCTTTATTAACTACGGCATAATCAGTGAAACTAAAACCAAGACTTGCTAGCATCGGCGCAAAGACAAATAGCAGATAACCGATAATTACCGGTGAAGCAAACAATATACCGTAGAAATATTCTTTTTTACGCAATGTACCTGGACCAACTTTAAAATTTGAAATGCTCATTTATGCTTCACACCTTTTCTCAGATTATGCAGCCAGGCATCAAAGCCTGGCCGCATTTATGTTTTATCAAATTTTTAAGGTCTGTTGTATTTACCTTTGACTTCAGCCTGAACTTTTGGTGCAATATTGTTAAGTGCCTTTTCAGCTGTCTCCTGTCCTAGCCATACTTTGTCCAAAGCAGGGTTCAGAATAGAATTTATCTTGGGGATATTCTTTACTATATAGTCACTTGAAGGAACTCCATTTGCAAATGCATTATTAACTACAGCATCAATATAGCCTTCAGGATGCGCCGGGTTATCCTTGGCCCACTTTGCAAGAAGCTCAGGGTCGGTATACCATTTTTTAAGGATGGGCATCCACAATCCGCTCTTTTCCAGTTCCAGTGTATTTTCCGGATTCCAGAACCATTTCAAGAGCAAATATGCTTCTTCGGGATGTTTTGTAGAATTAAACATTACAAGTGGATCTCCCAATGTCATTGTAGTCAATTTTTGCATTTTGGGTGTTATACCTACTCCAAAATTAACTTTAGCGTTTGTTATATCCTGCAGAGCCCATTGTCCGTCAAATGTCATGGCAACCTTCTTTGAAAGCAATGCAGTTGCTGCGCCGGGTATATTTTTCTGCTGAACTGGATTTGGCATAACATGATATTTGTTCATAAGGTCGGATAATTTCTGTATGGCATCTACAGCCTCAGGTTTGGTAAGATTGAAAGTTTGACCGTCTTCAGAAAGGAAGGAACCTCCATTCATATATACAAACTGCATGTAAGCCCACGTACCAAAATTAACTCCAAATTGTTTTATATTCTTAGGATCAAAGTTCGGGTCCAAGGCATTTCTACCTTCTCTGTCAATGGTAAGCTTCTGGCACACTTCTACAAATTTGTCCCATTCCCACGCTTTATCAGCTTTTGTTGGTGGTTCTTCAACATCTGCTTCCTTGAACATATCCTTGTTATAGAAAAGAGCAAACGCTTCAATTGCACCATTCATTCCGATGCATTTATCCGTATCCCACCAGTAAAAAGCCTGTGGCAGAATATCGTCAGGGCTGATTTCGGTATCCTTGTTTAAGAATTCCATTATGTTTTTCATTTTTCCCTGCTCAGCCCATACCAAACCCAGAGAACCATGGAACAAAGCTGCATCAGGTGCCTGATTTGCCGCTACCATTGTCGTTAGTTTTGTATCGTATTGACCCTGGTCATCAGGTATATTCTGATATTTGACAGTAATCCACGGGTATTTCTTCATAAAGCTGTTTATAGCTTCCTGAGTAACTTTTCTCTCATTTGGGCTTCCCCATCCGGTATAAGTCAATGTAACAGGTTCTTTTTTTGTTCCTGTTGCTGCAGCTGCTGAAGAAGAACCTGCTGAATCCCCAGCCGCAGTATTACCGACAGTTGTCTCAACAGAATTGTTACTACTGCTTCCGCAGCCTGTCAATGCAATTGAAAATGTGAGAACTACTGAAGTAAGTAAAGCGATAATCTTTTTCATCAATATACTCCTCCTGAAATAATTTGACACATAATCCGGGTTGATCAAGCCTGAGTAATGTGACACTCCCTCTTAAGTTGTACAACCTTAACAACTCAATTATATTTAAAGCATCACTACCTGAATACATGAACATTTTTATATTATTGGACTATATTTGGATTAATAGGGCAGATTTATTATCACTTTTGTTCCCTCACCAGGCTGTGATGTGATTTGAACACCATAATCCAACCCATATAAAAGCTTTATCCTCTTATTAACATTGGCTATGCCAATGGAATCAGAATCCATGTTCATAACATCTTTTATTTTGTTATCCTCCATACCTATACCATTATCCTCAACACAAAAGAACCTCGTCTGTCCTTCAATCCAACCTGATATTTGAATTTTGCCACCTGCTTCAGCGGATGACAGACCATGGATTATTGAGTTTTCCACAAATGGCTGCAGGAATAATTTTGGAACCGTATAATTATCGAGCTCCGGGGAAATATCATAGGAGACTGTAAAATTACCTTCGTATCTGATAGTCATAATATAGGTGAAATTGGCCAGCCATTCTATGTCCTTTCTGAAATCCACCATTTCCTGCTTGTTTTGAACGGTATACCTTAACATACCGGATAGGGCCAGCAGCATTTTGCTGATGTCATTCTGATTATTTTCAATGGCCTCAAGGTTTATTATATTTAGTGTATTGTACAGAAAATGGGGATTTATCTGAGTATTAAGAGCAGCAATTTCCATTTCCTTTTCCCTTATTTTGCTCTTGTAGGTTTCTTCGATCAGTATCTGTATCCTGTCATCCATTTCATTAAATTTTGTTGTCAGGTATCCTATCTCATCATTGCCTGTTACATTAATCTTACTATTGAATTTTCCATCACCGATTTTTTTGAGTGCAATAACCAGCTTGTTTATGGGCATAGTAATTCTTCTGGAAATAAAATATGCCGCAAGTGCAGCTACTACCAGCAAAATGCCTTCAATGATGAATATATAGAACTTAATATTTGATACATTATATAAAAGTTGATCTGTCGGAACGGCAATTGCGGAAACCCAGCCCGTAATTTCAGAGGTATCATAACATATGACCATTTCCCTGTCGTTATAATTTTCAATCATACTGTCACTTTTTTTGATTAACGAATTTTTCAGCCATGGTAGAGCTTTTTTACATGTTATTTGTGATTTGTCCGAATGTGCAATAATATTGCCCTTATTGTCAGAAATACAATAAAAGGCATCAGATATAGTTATACTGCTGCCATAATAGCTTTCAAAAAAATCCGGTAAAAAATTTATAAGTAAGACAGGTCTTTCTATATTATCCGCAAGTTCTTCAGATGCCGCACTGTTGTTTGGATTAATATAAACTGGATTCAAAACCTGTACAGCTGAAAAAATTTTAGACTCATCAAATTCAACTCTTTTAAGATATTCTTCTTTAAACATATCAGGCATGTTATATGTGGGGATCCATTCCATTTTCCCTTTTGCAGTTTTTGCCACCTGAAAAAGTTCCGAGTTGGACAAAGCATCAGGTGTAATTAGTATTGACTTCCCATATGTATAATTACCTGTAAAAATATTGGCTGAATATAAATTAGTACTTTGAGGAAAATATTTCATCAGTACCCTGCTTATCACCTTATCAGACTGCATGCTGTCGTAGGCGCGATAGCTGTTAATGTTTTTAAAGAAGCTAAAAAGATCATTATCTATAGTTAACGCCAGGGCATTTTCCTCTATTGCTTCAAGTTTTTGATCAGCCATCTGGTTATTCTTTCTCAACACATCAAAAACATTCTCTTGAGCTATACCAAGTATATTCATTGAGCTTATATCATAAAAAAGAACACCTATGACCAGTATAGGTATAACTATCAAAAATATGTATGATAAAACCAGTTTATTTCTGAGTTTTAAGTCCCTGTGAAAGGTAACTAATCCTCTGTTTATTAACATATAATCAGCCTCCCGCTACCTTTCCATCACCAATCGTCTGTATTCTTCAGGAGTATATCCAAATTCTCTCTTAAATACCCTGTCAAAATAGCAGGCATCACTATAGCCTACCATTGAAGATACCTGACTTATTTTCAAATCATCTTCTCTAAGCAGGTATTTCGCTTTTTCCAGTCTTACCTTAAGAAGCATCTGACTGAAAGTGCTGCCTGTCAGGGTTTTAATCAAGTTACTGAAATAGGAAGGATTAAGATTGAACACTGCGGCAACCGAATCCAATGTAATATTCCCCATATAATGTTGTTCAAGATACCGGATGTACCTGTCTTCTATATTGTTTTGCCTTATTTTTTTATTTAATGCAAGTTTATCTATAACTCCGGTAATAATCTCTTTAACCTTTAAGGTAATATCCATATAGTTCTCCGATTCCAACAGAGTTTTTCTTGTTGTAATTACAAATGAATTGAAATCTTCTTCAAGAAAAACAGCTGGAATCTGTTTTATTACATTCAGGATAAGATTAATCATAGCCTCGATGAGTATGGAAGGTTCAGGTGTGTATTTTCCGTAAATCCTTTCAAAAATCCTGTCCAGTGTGACAACAGACTTTTCTTTATCCAGCTTGCGCACATTTTCTATCAGCACTTCTTCCTCATGGTTCTTAATATTTATAACACTAAAAGACTTACCTGAAATATTGGAATAAAATATAATATTTTCATTTTCAAAAAAGAACTTATATTTTAGCGCCAGCATTGCATTTTCAAATGAAAGTGCAACATTACTGATAATATCTGTATTTTCCGAACCAACCCCTATGGCAACTCTAAATCCATAACTTGCATTCATTTCATTTATAAATACGTAGAGCCTCGATGAATACTGTTCAAAACAAAGCTTATCCTGGGCTCTTTTCATAAATATTGTAACCATTGTGTTTTTACTGCTCTCGTGAAAAAAAGAAATAGAATGGCCTAATGGCTGCAGTGCATCCTTAATCCAATGCATGACAGAACGTCTGATTTCATCAAATTCATTATAGGAATAGTCCCTAAGAAGTAACTCCAATTCACTGAATCGGGATACAATTACAACACCGGAGCCTTGATAAGGGAATATTGATATTATTTCGTTTAATTCATGTTCATTTAAACTGCCTGAAATCCACTTATTTAATTGTTTTTCGATATAGACTGGCAATGTAATGTTAAGTTTTTGTACAAGTTTGCTCCTATCTGTTTCTTTCTCCTTTTCATCTTTGATTTGTTCATCCAAGCTGTCAAGCAATTCAGATATTTTCGAAGGATCAACCGGTTTAAGCAAATACCCGTAAACCCCAAGTTTCAATGCTTGCTGTGCATACTCGAAATAAGCGTATCCGCTGATAATGATAACCTTAATTTTTCTCCTATCCTGCACAAGGTTGGCCAAAAGCTCTAATCCATTCATTTCAGGCATACTTATGTCAGTAACAATGATGTCAACCTTTTTATATTTCAGATACTCTTTTACTTCTATTCCGCTACTAAAGTCCAATACCTCACAATCAGGTCTGAGGTTTTTTATAATATTCGCAATTCCCCTTCGTTGTCTGGGCTCATCATCGACTACAATAATTCTCATACATCATACCCTCTTTTGTGGTTATATTATGATATAAACTTATTTTCACTACCTGAAATGGCAATACTGCCACATAATTAAAAAGTACCGACACCTTTCTGCCTGTAATCAAGTAAGGAACAGGTACAGAAACCTGTTCCTCATTTATTTTTATATGCTACCCTTCTGTTGAGAACTTGTAGACGGTAGTATGCCTGTAGCCTTCACCGGCCTTTAATATTGGCGACGGAAAATGCTTGTATTTTAAGGCATTTGGGAAATATTGCGTTTCAAGGCAAAGCCCGCTCCGTTTATTATATACTGCTCCGTCCTTGCCTATATCCGAGCCGTCAAGAAAATTTCCTGAATAGAATTGTATACCGGGCTTTGTAGTGAATACCTCCATAACTCTCCCGCTTTCAGCTTCATACAGTTTTGCTGCCTTTTCAGTACTTTTGCCGCTTACATTCAGTATCCAATTATGATCATAGCCTTTTCCGCAGATTATCTGCTCATGCTTACTGTTGATATTCCTTCCTATAGGCGTTAACTCGGTGAAATCCATTGGAGTCCCTCTTACATCACAAATTTCTCCATTTGGTATGCCTTTATTATTAATTACTGTAAATTTATCTGCATAAATTTTTAGTTGGTGCTCTAAAATATTTTCTGAGGAATGTCCTCTTAAATTAAAGTAAGCATGGTTGGTCAGGTTTACTACTGTATCTTTATCTGTCTGAGCATAATAATCAATTATCAGCTCGTTTTCCTCGGTCAGGGTATATAATACCTTAACATCAAGATTACCGGGATAATTGTTCTCACCGTCAGCACTTCTGTAGGTAAGCTGAAGAGCTTGACTGCAGTTATCGGATATTATTTCAGCCTGCCAAACAACTTTATCAAAGCCTTTCAGTCCGCCATGAAGATGGTTTTCCCCATCATTTTCAGCCAAATGATATTCAATTCCGTTAAGTTCAAATCTGGCTGCTTCAATACGGTTTGCATGTCTCCCGATCAGAGCTCCAAAGTATGTTCCCTTTTTAAAATAGCCCTCCAGAGTACCATATCCAAGAGTTATATCCTCTACTTTCCCATTTCTGTCAGGAACATTGAGCCTGACAATTGTTCCTCCGAAATTTGTTATTTCCACCGACATTTTTTTCGTATTTGTCAGTGTGAATATATCCGCATCACTTTCATCAATCGCCTTTCCATAATACCTCTTTGTAATACTCATATATGGCGCCCCCCCCTTTATATGCTTCTAAACTTTTAATTCAACTCTTTGAATAATATGATCCTGATATTCCCTGTCCAGCTCAACAAAGTAACCGCTCCAGCCCCATACCCTGACTATGAGATTTCTATGCAGTTCAGGTTTTCTCTGGGCTTCCAGCAAGGTTTCCCTGTTCAAAGCATTTATCTGAAGCTGATGCCCTCCCATGTCCATAAAAGTTTTAACCAGCATTGCAACCTTTGTAATGCTTTCGTTATTTCTGAAAACTGTATCATGGATTTCAATTGTCAGAGGTCCTCCATTTATAGCCGCCTTTAAATTTGGCTTTGCAAAAGAACGGATGATGGATACAGGGCCTTTTGACTTTATATTAAGGCTTGGTGCATAGTTTGCCGACAAAAATTCGCCTTTTTTCCTACCGTCAGGAGATGCATTCAAATCTTTTACATGCCAGACATAATACATGGCAGATCCGGTGCCGGCTCTGTAACAGCCGCCCCTGTCATTAACCCTGCCTTCAAGGGCACGTGCAAACATATTAATTAACTCTACTGCTATACTATCAACATAGTCATCATCATTCCCCATTTTCGGGGCTTCATATTTAAATTTGGTTCTTAGCTCCTCATACCCTTCAAAATTCAAATCCACAGCTTTGATAATTTCTTCAGCCTTTACGGTTCTTTCGTCAAAGACATACTTTTTAATAGCAGCAAGGGAATCTGCCGCATTCGACAGCCCTGTTCCATGTAAGCCATAGTTATTGTATCTGGACCCATAAGTTATATCTCTGGCATTTTCGATACACCCCTCCATTAAAACCGACATGATTGGAGCAGGTTCCATGTAGATGTTTCTGAATTTGGCCAATTCAGTGTCAACTTCAGCCTGTATTTCCTTACCTGCAAATTGTATTAAATCGTCAAAATCTTTACATTTGGACAAGCTGTAATGCAGAACTCTGTCAACGACATTTGAATAGGAAAGTGCGCCTATATTGGGTATATCCATCCCTACACCTGGAATTATGAATTCCCAGCAGGCAGCAACAACATAATTCCGGGCATCTTCAAGTGTATACCCCTTCTCCAGTAATCCGGGTATAACAACATCATCATTGGAATATTGGGGAAAACCCAAGCCCTGTTTGGTAAGCTGTGTTCCAAGTTCATAAAGCCTGAGTTCGGTATCCTTGTTAACACGGAGGTTGATTTTAGGGTCTATGAGCTTTAGTTCAAGGCTGGCTTTCAGACACATTTCGGAAAGTATATTACAGGCATCTCTTCCCTGTTCATCAACGCCGCCCAGTACCATGCTTTGCCCGTTATCACCCTGCTGCATGCCGGGATACAAATCACTGTCCTTATTGAAGCTCAGAAAAAATTCTTCCAGCAGTTCGAAGGCCTGGTCATAGTCAAGGCGTTCTGCATCCAGGTCAGCTTTAAGATAGGGGAGCATGTATTGATCAAATCTGCCAATAGTATTGTGATAGTTAAAGGATGCCCATAGGGTGAAATGAAGGATTCTGAAAGACTGAAGTGCTTCGCGGAAGGTGGTTGCACCATACCTTGGCACCCGTCTTAATATTTCAGCCACATCAGTTTTGCCAAGCCTGTCTGCTTCCTCTGCATATCTTTCAGTCAGTTGATAAACAGCATCAATTGAGTCAATTACCGAATGTAAAAATTCTTTTCCCTTCTCATCATTTATGGCTTCAAGTTTTTTCAGAGCCTGACTGCGTTGTGCCTCAAGACCAAGCTCAATTGTTCTTGCGTAGTTGGGCGAAATATTACATAGCTTGCCAAGTTCATGGATATAGTGCTCCTTTTTTATGGCCTCCCATTCACTGGTTGTAAACAGCTCAGGAAGCTTGCATACCGTTCTCATAAATACAATTTTTTCGTCCTCCAGAATAACCGGTTTTTCCATTTCCAGCACTTTTTTGAGCCTGAGGGCTGCCCGTCCGGTATCACTCATTTTACTTTCGGCAAAATCTTCGGTAATCTTTGTGAAAACTTCCCGACTTATGTCCTGCCTGTATGTATGGTGCTTCTTGTTTAAAATGTCACTCAGCATTTTTTCAATTCTCTTATTCATAAAACTTCACTCCTTATGTTATATTTTTTAAATGGTTCCTGATAAACTTCCGGTATTTTTTCAACATCAAAAACAGGCTTATATTCTTTTCCAACCATTGAATATTTTGCTCCTGCCGTCTTGTGATAGGGCAGCAGCTCAACCCTCTCAAGTCCTTTTGCAGCTTTCAGCAGTTCAGCTGTGTTTTCCATATTTTCTTTCGTATCATTGACTCCCGGTATCAAAGGAATCCGTATATAAAATTTTTTACCGCTTGCAATCAGGTATTGCAGGTTTTTCAGAATTAATGTATTGTCCTGTCCGGTATATTTTTTATGTATTTCAGAGTCGGTATGCTTAATATCCATTAAGATCAGGTCTACGCTGTCAACCACTTTTCTAAAAATTTCCTCCGGTGCATGACCCGAGGTCTCTATTGCAACATGAACAGGCTTGAGTTCATTTATCAGTTCGAGCAGAAATTCCGGCTGTGCCATAGGCTCTCCTCCTGACAGGGTGATACCTCCATTACTTTTTTCCAGGATTTCCTTACCCTTCAGAAGTTCTTTTGCCAGGTCCCGTGCTTCATATTCTGTTCCGCATATTTTTCGAAGATGCAAAGGACAAACCTTCAAACATTCACCACACGCACTGCATTTATCATCTTTGCAGACATCGATGCATCTTCCGCAATTTGTGCATGAACCCTTACTGACCATGATTTCCTTTTTAAAGGAGATTCCTTCAGGATTATGGCACCAGTTACACCTCAGGGGACATCCCTTTAAAAATACTGTTTTCCGTATACCGGGTCCATCGTGGACTGCAAATTCTTCAATTTCAAATATCAACCCTTTTGCCATAATTCCTCCAATCAAAACATGTAGTTATCAGTACTGACCTATATACAGAGAAAAATCAGCATCAACATTAACGTTAATGTGAGTCAGTAAAAATAATAGCGAGTCAACGGATTCTCGCCATTATTTTTTACATTATCGTTAATGTTATTGTAATTCTTTCTAAATTAAATGTCAAGAATTTAAAAGCTCCAGCCTTACATCATTGCTTTGTAATTAAATTATAAAGCACCTGTGCCATTTCTGCTCTGCCAGCAGTTTCTTTCGGTACAATCTTTCCGCCTTTTAAGCTTATGACACCTGTTTCTATAAACGCTGCTATTGCTGGCTTTGCCCATGCAGCGATATCTTTTCTATCACTGCATTGATCAAGGCTTTTTCCGGAGGTTCCGGCAGGGAGCTCACCTATCTGTTTCAAAATATTACACAGAAGGGTAAGCATTTCCTGTCTCGTGATTTCCTTGTCGGGTGCAAACATATTGTTCCCAACTCCGTCAGACAAGCCAAGCCTTTTTGCTGCTGCCAGATACCCGGTATAGTATTTGTTTCCTGCATCTGCAAAGTTAGCTGAAGGATTCTCGTCTGCCTTTATTCCGTAAGTTTTCATCACCATTGTAAGGAACTGTCCTCTTGAAAGCTTCCCTTCAGGTCCGAAATTGGCATTTCCTGTTCCTGCTGTAATACCTCTTGCCGCAATAAAACTCACTGCCTCCGAATACAATGCACCGGCTGTAACATCCTTAAATTCCACTTTATTATAGCCAACAGCATATTTTGATAATTGCTTTGTCTTAAAGCTTATCATCCCTGTAGCCTTGTTATATACACAATTGCTCACGATTTCAGGTTTTCCCTGTACATTTATGTAATATACAACAATAGCATTTGTATCTTCTCCCGCTTTCGGCACATATGGTAGTGATACAATTACATTTCCGCCAAACTCCGATATGGCTTTATCACCGACGGCAACACTGAAATTTAGCACCGGTCTGTCACCTGCTGCCTGCCTTGCCTCTTCTGACAGTGCTGAGACATCAGCCCTTGAGGCTGTAATTTTTACAACTTCGCCTGCTTCCCGGGAAATTGTTTTAATTGCTGCCTTATCAAAGCTTATAGAGGCCATAGCTGTAGTAATAATCAGTGCATCTGATTTATTTTCAGCCACCTTGTCAAATGCTGCCTTTGGCAGACTTGTTTCAATTGCCCTTGCATCAGTTGGAACAGCTATCTTTATCTCCAACCTTGTTCCGGTATCCTTACCATTTTTAACTGCAGCCTCTGCCGCCCTCTTAACAGCTTCGGCAATCTGACTCCCTGTTATGGCTGCAGCTGCAATGCCACCTCTATCACTTTTTGCTTTTGCTGAAATCGTAACTGTAACTGAGTCCTGTCCCACGTGAACAGATAAATCAGCATTTGTGACAGCAGGAACCGGAGCGGCAGTTCCTGTAGTTGATGACCCTGACGAACCTGATGGGCCTTGCGAACCATTATCACCATTTGATGGTGCGCCGGGCTGACCTATTATTACACTGCCTGCCTCTGACTTATTCACAGGATTTGCCTTATCTCTGGCTATTACAACATAAGTTCCGGCTTTTAACCCTGTAATGACATTAGTATCCTGCCAGGTTTGCCCGTTATCAAAGCTGTACTCGTAGACACCTGCTATTCCGTATGCTGTCACGGTAATACTTCCATTACTTCCCCCGTATGTTGTTACATCTGTTTTTGCAGTACTTATGGTTATTGGATTTTGGGATGTATTTTGTAATGGTGCCACCATAAAATTATCATAGTGTACATGACTGTTTACTGCTCTGACTCCAACCTGTCCTATTGTATATACCGAATCCTGAACGCTTATCTTCGGATTCTGCATATCATCAACAAAGACTTTAATGCTTGAACCATCGGCTATAACCTTCATATGATATGTTTTATTCTTATCAACAGTCATATTGTATTTCGCAAGACTTGTAAAGATACTTCCGTCTGATCTTCCAACCTCCAGATAACCATTTACATTAAGTCCCGCTATATAGCCTTTAAAGCTATCAATTCCTACGGCAGCTTCCCGTGTTCTGAAAACAAGATCCCCATCTATTTGACCGTTAATTATTTTTATGTCCGATTCCAGGGTAAAATTGCCATATTCGTAACCACGTATCAGAGCCTTGTCGCCAAAGCTGCTATCCTGCATGGCATCTATGCTGTATTCCCCATTTTCAATGGTCAGTAAATTTTCGCCAATGTTAAATTCCTGCCATCTGTCCTTATTCTCCGCGAAGTCCTCCAAGAGGGTAATTCCGGCTGCTTTTGCAGGCTCTCCGGAAGGTAATGCCATTGACGCCCCCCATTGTATCGGAGTACCCAGATTTGGAGTACCATCCGCATTCCAGGTAAATTGCTTCATACTGATACACCTGTTCCAGGAACCTCCCGGGTCAACCGAGCTATGATACACAATCCAGTCCTGAGTGTCATCCGGAGATTTTACAAAGCTATGGTGTCCCGGCCCATAGACATTACCGCTTCTGCTGAATACAGGATCTGGACTCTTAACCCATGAAGCAGGATTAAGTACATCTCCGTCGGAGCACACACTCATACCCAGGCAGTAATCAGCCGTCCAGCTTCCGCTGCTTGAATATGTAAGTATGATTTTACCATCTCTTTCAATAACCTCCGGCCCTTCATTAAGCGATGCTCCATTTTGTTCCCATGGATATGCCGGAGAAGAAATCATAACCTTGTTTCCGCTTATAGTCCAGGGATCGCTCATTGGTGCTATATAAATCCTCTGGGGCATATCTGCATTGTTTTCACAGCCTGACCAAAGGAAATATAAGCTTCCGTCTGATTTCCGGAAAACGGTTCCGTCAATTGCCCATTTATCATCGGGAGAAGTAACTTTGCCTTTCATTGTATATGTTCCCTGTGCGTCGGTACTGTCACTTTCCAGGCAAAACATTCTGTGATTAACGTTGTTGCCGTCATCAGCAGCAACATATATGTACCATTTACCATTTAAATGATGTATTTCCGGAGCCCATAACTCTTTTGAATACATTCCCGAAGCCGGTGCTGTCCAAACTGTTCTTTTTATTCCACGGTCAGTCAGGGATTTTGATTTATACACCCAAATTTCAGTTCCGGCTGCAAGTACAGAATAATAGTATCCATCCGGTCCTTTTGTTACAAAAGGGTCTGCACCGGAATATGCGGGATTTACAAAGGTATTGCCTGCAGGTGCCTGACTCTGCACATCTGTTTTTGCAGAAACTATTTCTGACGGTAAAGATTCATATTGTCCATTTACTGATGTTACCTTATAATAATATGTCCTGTCTGAATTCAGACCTGTGTTGGTATAGCTCAGTGTATTTTTATCAACAGTGGCTATTTTATAATAGGTGCCGTTCAGTGCCAATGACATATAAATATTATGACCTGTTATTTCCCCGGCTGAGCCTTCCCAGGTCAATTTTACAGAATCTGTTCCCGCTGCTTCTGCTTTGGCAGTTACATCAGCCGGATTTGAAATACCGGTGTCAACAATTGCCCAATCCTGATCTTCAGCTCCTCCCAGATATGTCCATAAGTGTATCTGTGTCCCGTTTGCAGTACCGCCGTTTTTGCAGGACATTGCCGTATTGCTTCTCTGATTGATGATTTTGTAGTATCCTGAGCTGCCATCCGATATCTGCCAGTATTGATCTGTTGCATCCACATCATCGTATATGGTATTTAAAGTTCCATTAGCCGTTGCTCCGTTTAAGCAGGAGGCGATCTTTCTACTGTTTTGATTTATCAGCTTGTAATTACCGTTGTCTTGGAATGCAATACGCCAAACCTGATCAGGTGTTTCATTGTAATCGTTCAGAGTAAGAACAGTAGCATTGGCTGTACCTGTTCCTGCCGATAATGCCTTGCCGCTTTTCTTGTTAATAATCTTGTACAGCTTGCCGGGGCTGAACTTTGGAGCTGCCTTGTTCTCATCAATCCAAACAAGAGTGCTTGAGGTTCCCCGGTTTGCCCTTGCATAAAAGGGAATCGCCTTTACCTTAAGAGACTGCTGTGCCCCATCTGCATTATAATATAAACCGGTCAGAGTAATGGTCTGGATCCCTCCTAACAAACCTGCCTCAAACTGTGTGTTAAGTTGCGAAGACTGTGGCAGGGCAATTGCATCCAGAGGATTGCTGATACCGGCAATTTTATTATCTACCCCCTCAAGGCAGTATACCAGAGGGCCGTATGTAAGAGCCACCTTGCCATTGTTAGTGGTTACATATGGATTTGAATACTCTCTTTTTGCAGTCATTGCAAAATTGACGTCAACTCTGTCTCCATCTCTCCAGGTTCTATTGATAACAGCGTATCCATTTACAACAGCATAGTCCTGAACAGTTTCTCCGTTTACCTGTATATCGGTACTTTCTGACCAGTTTGGAATTCTGATATTAAAGTTAAATGTCTTAGCACCTGTTAAATTAAATTGAAAGTTTGTAGCACCGGCCCATGGCATGGTAGTTGCCTGCTCAATGCTTATATCATCGCTGCCAAATTTTATGTCAGCATTGCTTGATATAAACTGATTTGCATATATGGCATCATCACTATAGGAATATATATATGAAGGCAGCTCGGAGAAAAACTTTGAGAACATTGGAGGGCAGCAAGGTGTATGGTCAGTCCAGGTCCATCTGTCATAATTATTGGCAGTTAATCTCTGCTGATAGAAAAATGAAGTTCCATTTGAGCCTACACATCCAAGGACACCGTTGTAAATTTCCTTTTCCAGATTGTCTGCATATTTGGAATTTCCAAAAGCCAGCAGCATACTTTGATCAAAGAATCCCATTGCCACCTGTGCACAGGTTTCACAGTAACCGTTATTGGGAAGTACATAATTTCCGGCATAGGCTTCCTGACCATCGTTGGTAGCACCTACACCTCCAGTAATGTACTGCTGCTTATCTACAATATTGTTCCACAAAACGTCAGCTGCAGAGAGGTAGGAAGTATTTCCTGTTCCTCTTCCTACAGCAGCCAGACCGTTATAAAACAGGTTTGCGCGGACAGAATGACCGAGAGCTTCAGTCTGGTTGTAATACAGGGCATGATCCTGAGCATACACACCATAGTTTTCATATGCTGTATTTGTTGTTCTTCCTTTATAATTTCCCCTGTTTTCGAGCCAGAACTCCACCAGTTTCCTGTATTCATTTTCATCCACATTAAGAGCCCTGATGCTTTGGCCTGCGGTATCTATATCCTTCAACTGCGGGTTATCCCTGTATAGCTCATATAACTTGAACAGCATCTCCTCAGGTCCCTGATGGGATGGCACCATGTTGATTTTACCTTCACCAAAGTTATCTGCCATATACTCTGCAAATCTTGTTGCAACATAAAGCAGTTTTGTTTTACCTGTAGCTTTATAATAATGTACTGCAGCTTCACACAAACATCCAAAATTGTATGCATCATGGTACCATAATGCATTTACCTCATCAAAACGCTTGTTATCAGTGTCCAGAACAGACCAGGTACTCAGATATCCGTCATCCATAGTCATTGCTGCAGCATAAATCCTGTCGATATAGCCATCGATTCTTGCCTCCATGGCTGGATCAGCCTGTTGTCTCATATAATCGCTTGCACCACGGATAGCTTCATAAACCAATCCGTCATTCCATGGGTCTGTGCTTCCGGATTGGCTGTGAGTATTTCGCTCCCCGTTTGCAACCTTGTCAAAGTTCGTAAAGGAACCTGTTCTCTCGAAATTATCAAAGATATGATTAATTGTCGTAGTTCTGAAAAGATCCAGCTTCGGCTTCCAGAAGCCATCGGTGATCTGCACATCTTCAATTGCAGGCTGCTTTAAATTTAACAGCTCCTTTTGAAAAACCGAAAACATAATACGGTAGGTTCTTACAATGCCATTGTATATTACATTGATGGTTGTTTCTCCAGGCAGGGACGTTGCCGGTACCACATTAATCTGAGCGCCTGCTGTGCCGGAGGTTGCTGTAACTGCAGGAACTGCAGCTGTTCCCTCGGGCAGCAAATGATTGTATACATATGTTGTGGGGCTGAATCCCTCCAATGCCACTCCATTTACAGTAATTCCATTCAGGTCGTTTTCAGGCGTGCCGCTCCCCCACTTTTCACCTATATAATTATTTACCTGCTCAATTTCAGCATCAGAAAGACCTCTGTCAAAAATCATGAATTCGCATATATCAGCATCAACGCTGACTTCACCGTCGGCATAGTTTGAAGGAAAACCAAGAAATACCTTCTGACTGTTATACTTTGGAACCTCTCCCTCACTAAAATCCGCCTGCTTATCACCATTTATAAAAATACTGCCATTTCCACCGTCTTTGCGGGCCACAATGGTATAATTCGTATTGACTGAAAGCTTGGGTCTGTTTGCCGGATATGCCCATCCTCCAGGGTCGGCTTTCCAACCAAAGTTCAAATCGGCTCCTCCGCCTTCAATGTTAAAGTACCAGTTATGATCACCGGAATTAGGCAGCTTTCTGGAACAGATCTGACTGTTTTGGCTCAAGGAATTTGGATTCATAACCGCTACAATAGTCATATCAGTGAGATCAAATCCGTTATCCCCTCCAATCTGAAAATACTTGCCCGGACTTAGCCTGATTGCAGGTTTTCCATTGTAACTGCTCTGTTCAATATAAACAGGCTGATTTGCGGAATTGTTTTGCACTGCATCCAATCCGGCTCCGGATGCAGCTTTATTTACTAAACTCGAAATCTGTATGGCACCTTCTGTTGTATTGATTACATCGGTTGTGTTAATTGAATCTGCATCATACCATACTATTAAATTCCCAATGCTTTCCGGGCTGAAGGAAACAGTCTGAAGTGATTGGTCCGATGCGAATACAGGGGTAATTGTACCGGATACAATAAACATTGCCAGAAATAGTGAAATTATTCTTTTTAAATCTTTCATCTCTTTCCACCTTCCTTAGATTTTAATTTGATAGAAACTATCAATTTTATCATTATGAAATATAATTAGACTGTAAATTCTTTAACCAGAATTCCCAGTTCCTCTGCCATTGTATTCAAACTGTCACTTGTTGCAGTCACTTCCTCCAACCCGGCAGTCATTTCTTCCATAGACGCTGCAATATTGTCGCTATCTTCAGCAGAGCTTTCTGCAATCCCGGCTATCATCCGACTGGAATCCTTTACATTGGCTAAAAGTCCCATTACCTTATTGATTTTACTATTCATGCTCCGTATCTCTTTATCAACAGTAATATTTGTCTCGCTGATTTTGTTGAAGGAAATTTCTGCATTTTGAGTTAATTTTATTCCTGATGATATTTCGAAGATTGATTTTTCCATGCTTTCTTTCATTGTTAAAGCTTTACTTTGTACACCAGTAATAATGGAGGTTATCTTATTCGCCGCATTTACCGACTGGTCAGCCAGTTTTTTTACTTCATTTGCTACAACTGCAAACCCCTTTCCCTGTTCACCTGCTCTTGCTGCTTCAATAGAAGCATTAAATGAAAGCAGATTTGATTGTCTGGATATGTCTGTTATAGCTCCTGCAATTTCGTTTATCTTTTGTGATTCCTGGTATAGTTGGGAAGAAATTTCTGCCGACTCCAAAATAGTACTATTTATGATATTTATCTGTTTAATGACTTCATTTATGGCGGTATTGCCTTCAAGTGTGGCCAATCCTGCACATTTCGAAGAGTTTTCTACCAGTGAGGAATTTTCGGCAACTTCATGTATATTCCTATCCATGTCCAGAATACTTTCTGCAATACCGGCAGATAATCGGAACTGGTTTCCTGTACCTTCGGCTACAGATTGGATGGAGGCAGAGGCTTCTTCACTTGCAGCAGTACTTTGTGTAACTCCTGCATTTAAGTTAATTGCACATGCTACGACTTTTTCGCTGCTTTCATTTACCTTCTTAATCATATTCTTTAAACTTACAACCATATTATTAAAGCTGTCACTCAGCAAACGGAGCTCATTATTTGATTTGACAGTAATAATATCAGCGGTCAGATTACCTTGAGATATGCTCTTTACTGCCTGGGATATCTTTTTTATGGGTTTGGATATACTTTTTGATATTTTACAGGCTATGAGTGTACAAACAACAATAATGATCAATAAACTCAACATGGACATTAACCTTGTGCTGCGTATCAATTCATTGGTTTGAGCCTTTATAGCTTTACTGTAGCTTATTTCTTGAGCAATAAAATCCTTGGCACCTGTATCAACAATATCCTTTTGCTTCAAAAGTGCTTCGTAGCTTTTACTTCTGTCTCCGATTTTAAGCGTGTCGTCAGGACTTATTGTTTCATCAGCATGTTCTTTATAGGTTTTAAGTTTGTTTTCAAATGCCGACAAGGCTTTCACTTCAAGATTATCACTACTTATCCCCAGTATCCGGTGGTTCTTTTTTATTACCGTTATATTGCTGTCGATCTTTTGGATATAAGTACTGTATTCAGTATGTGTCCTTTCATCTTTAATTTTGCCACTATCCTTGGTAAATTCGCGCAGAGTGTCCTTCAAATACTTTTGAAGTTCAAAACAAGTATCCAATGTATCATTTGCAGCTATAATATTATCCAAAATCAGATTATAGTTTCCCAGCGGCTTTTCATAGGCAATTAACGGATAAGCCCCTACTAATGTCATGAGTAAGACAACGCTCATAAAGCTGAGCAATAACTTTTTGTTAATACTGAAATACCTATCTTTTCTTCTCAAGAACATTGAATGTTTTAGTAGTTTTCCCATATTTGATACCTTCATTGTTAAAACTCTCCCACTCACACTTTAATAATTTAATAAAAAAGGCTGCTGCAAAAATTGACTCAGCTGTGAAGTAAGTTAGTAAACATTAGCTGAAATTTATTCTGCAGCAACCTTATTATATCTGGCTATAACAATATATTTATTTAGGGAGCTCAATTCTTGAGTAGAATGTGTCAACATTTTCCTTGGTTACAAGCTCAAAAGGAATAACATTTGGCTGTATCTGCTCACCGCTTCCGGCTTTTACAGCCATATCAACAGCACCATTAGCCTGGCCTATGGCATCCTGGAAGGTAGTAGCATCAAGTTCACCGGCTTTTACTGAATCAAGAGCATCTTTTATGGCATCAACACCTGCGACAGTGATCTTGTCTTTCAAACCTGCATCCTGGACAGCCTTTAGTGCGCCAAGGGCCATACCGTCATTCTGTGCCAGAACTGCATCAATCTGCTTTCCTGACTGCAGCCAGTTTTCCATTATGGACATAGCCTGTTCTCTCTGCCAGTTCCCTGTTTGATCAAATACAATTTTTATGTCAGGATATTTATCAAATACTTTTTTATATCCTGCAAATCTTCCAATTTCAGCGAAGTGACCAATGGGGCCTCTTAAAATTGCAATGTTACCTTTTCCGTTTAGTTTTTTTGCAATATATTCAGCTTCAATTTCACCGGCGCTTTCATTTTCCGAACCTGACCAGAATTGCCCTACATTCTTGGATATATCTGAACTGAGGGTAATTACCGGTATACCTGCTTTTACCGCATTCTCAATTGCAGGAATCATAGCGTTTGCATCGGCAGGATTACATATTATTGCATCAACCTTCTGTGATACAAAATTATCCATTTGGCTCACCTGCTTATCAGGCTTGGCTTCTGCATCATTGATAATATACTCTACATTTGGATATTTTTTAAACTGTAATTCCATAGCCTCTTTGAGCATGGTAATAAACTCATTGGACATATCCTGTACCGTAATACCTATGGTTATCTTCTTTCCTGGATCGGCAGCAGTACCTTCTGCAGAACTTGCTGCTGCAGCTGTATTTGCACCTGTTGTTTGAGCAGCAGTATCTGTTGCTTTTGAACCACACCCTGCAAATAAGGATGTTGCCATTAATAGTGCTACCAATGCACTGGTAACTCTTGCAAATTTCATAATTAACCTCCTATAAATTCTTAAATTTATTTACTTCTGATTTTTTAAGGTCTGTTCAAATTCCCTTAAGGAATTCATCTATTTAAGGTGTGCTTTAGTTGCATGTATTCAAACCCGTATCCAATCCCTCAAATCATATAACTCTACCCTCCAGCATAAGAGAAAGGCGCCTTTCCTCCGCAGCAGGCTTGAGTGCTGTATATAACATATGTATAAAATCTGATTTTGAGGGTAGTTCTTAAGCACACCAAATAGTCATATGGAATCACTGTTTGTTTTTTCTGTCCAACAAAACAGCAACTATAATAATTAATCCTTTTATAATCTGCTGATAGTAAGGAGAAACGTTCATTATGTCCAGGCCATTACTTATAATACCTATTATCAGTGCACCGACTATTGTTCCCTGTATATTTCCAACACCGCCTGACAGACTTGTTCCACCTATAACGGCAGCTGCAATGGCATCCAATTCATAGCCTGCTCCCCAGATTGGAGATGCAGAGTTAACTCTTGCAGACAGGACCATACCAACAAGGCCTGCAAACATTCCCGAAATCATATACACCAGGGTTTTGATTCTATTAGTATTGAGTCCTGATGCTTTTGCAGCAGTTTCATTCCCACCGACTGCATAGACATGCCTTCCGAACTTTGTATATTTCAGTAAAAAGTAGGATATTAATGCCACCAACGCAAGAATATATATCGGAACAGGAATACCCAAAAGAAAACCTGAGCCTATATTCTGAAAAGATTTGGATAAGCTTGTTATCGGCCTGCCCGACGTGAAAACCAATGATGAGCCCCTGGCAATAGTCATCATTCCCATGGTTGCTATAAACGGCGCAAGTTTACCTTTAGTTATGAGAAAACCGTTAATCCATCCGCAGAACATGCCTACGCCCAGCCCTACCAGGATAGCAACAAAAGTTGGTACACCTGCTTTACCTTCTACCACCAGACTTGCAGAAACAACTCCTGCTATGGCAAGAACCGATCCCACAGATAAATCTATACCTCCGGTTATGATAACAAACGTAATGCCTATAGCCAGAATACCGTTAAACGAAACCTGCCTGACAACATTAAGGATATTGTTTACTGTCAAAAATCTGTCAGTTAACAATGACAGTATTACTACCATTACGATAAAAACCATAAATATCCCGTACTTCATTAATATGTGCTTGATTCTATCCCAATTTCCAAGTTTACTTTCATTTACTTCAACTGTTTCGGTCAAAGCTGTACCGCCCATTTAAATTACCTCCTTTTTGCGCCCCGCTGCACACACCATGATCTTTTCCTGTGTTATTTCTTCTCTATTAAACTCTCCTGTTAATCTGCCTTCACAAAGAACAATAACCCTGTCACTCATTCCAATAATTTCAGGCATTTCCGAAGATATAATGATAACGGCTTTTCCTTCCACAGCTAACCGGCTAACAATACTATGTATCTCTGCTTTTGCACCCACATCAACCCCTCGCGTAGGTTCATCGAGAATAAGTACATCCGGATTGCACAGCAGCCATTTGCCAATTACCACCTTTTGCTGATTTCCTCCGCTCAGTGAATTAACAATCTGATTTCTGGATGGTGTTTTAATACGTAAGGAATTAATTTGTTCGTCAGAACACTTCTTTTCCTTTCTCTTTTTAATGACACCAAAAGTACATAGACGGCTTAAATTTGCAAGTGAAATATTATCGTTTATAGAGGCAATAAGATTGAGACCGGACCCCTTTCTATCCTCCGGAACAAGCGCAATGCCATTTTTTATAGCATGTCTTGGGTTCTTTATGTTTACTTTTTTTCCATTAATCAATATATCGCCCGAATCAGATTTTCTGACTCCGAAGATAGTCTCAACAAGTTCTGTTCTTCCTGCCCCCATTAGTCCCGATATTCCTAAAATTTCACCCTTCTTTACACAGAAGCTGACATCTTCAAACAAGCCTTTTTTAGTCAGGTTCCTAACTTCAAGTGCAACATCACCACAGGTGGATTTGAGTTTTGGAAATATACTGGATAATTGTCGTCCTACCATCATTGACACAAGCTTTTCCTTATCCAGCTCCTCTGCTCTTTTTGAACCGACAAACTGCCCGTCTCTCAATACGGTTATTCTGTCTGCAATTTTAAATATCTCATCCATCTTGTGTGAAATATATATTATTGAAACGCCCTTCCTTTTTAACTCTCCTATCAGCTTAAACAGTTTCTCAACCTCACGGTCGGTTATGGCAGAAGTAGGTTCATCCATAATTAAAATATCCGAATTAAACGAAACAGCCTTTGCTATTTCTACCAATTGCGCTTCCGCAACACTGAGACTCTTCATCATATTTTGGGGATTAATATCCAAGCTCATGGTTTTAAATACTGAAGCTGCCATTCTGTTTATCTCGCGGCTGTTAAATATGGGAGTACCCCTTATTGTAGGTTCTCTGCCCAGGAATATGTTTTCTGCTACAGTCATTTCCGGTATGGGCATAAGTTCCTGATGAATCATTGAGATGCCCATCTTTATTGCTTCATATGCGTTATGTATTTGAACTTTTTGGTTTTGAAGGTATATTCCACCTTCATCGGGTCTGTACAAGCCTGCCAATATTTTCATCAAAGTCGATTTACCCGCTCCATTTTCACCCATCAAAGCGTGTACTTCTCCTTTGTTAATGCTTAAGGTTACATTCTGAAGAGCTTTAACTCCCGAAAATGTTTTACCTACTCCTTCGAGTCTTAGGATTTCCTCCACTTTACTCCCCCTTCCACAATCTCTTAATACTATATAGTGCATGCAACACGAACATTAACGTTCATGTAAATAGCCAAAAAATAAACCCTTTATATCAAGCTTTAAACTTTCTCAACTTTGTATACGTTGTTGGTTACCTTTGAAATCCTTATCTCCGAGACTGTTTACCGGATATCTGTAATTATAATAGCATCACGCCTGTTAAACAAAAATGTAAAATCTTCATATTTTATATTAAAATCCTCATGTGTTTGATGCAGTTTCCTTTTTCACAGGTATCCAGACCTTGACTGTTGTTCCCTCTTCAAGCCGGCTTTCAATCTGTATTCCGAATTCATCTCCAAAATAAAGTTTTATTCTGTCGTGTACATTTTTCAAGGCTACTCCTGAGCCTTTTCCGCTTTTTAGTCCACCTTCAAGTATACACTTCAATCTGTCGGGAGGAATTCCTACTCCATTGTCAGATACCTGAAGTAATACTTTATCCCCGACAATTTCTGCAGTTACCCTTATTAGTCCTTCATCCAGTGAATATTCAATTCCATGCAGTATGGAATTTTCAATAATAGGCTGCAGTATAAGTTTTAAGGTTTTAAGCTCTAAAACCTCCTTCATCGCCGATATTTCAAACTCAAACCTCTTTTTATATCTTATTTTTTGAATGCTTAAATAGTGTTTTACATGCTCCAGTTCTTCCTCGATGGTGATGATGCTTTTTCCCCTGCTCAAACTAATCCTGAATAATTTTGATAGTGATGCAATCATGAAAATAGCATCTTCATTTTTTCCCTTTCCAATCATTCTGACAACAGAATCCAGAGTATTATATAAAAAATGTGGATTTATCTGTGCCTGCAGTACCTCAAATTCCCTTTTCCTTTTTTCCTCCTGCTCATTTATAATCTGTTGCATTAATTGCTTTAAGCGGATAACCATCAAATTAAAGAATTCACCCAGTATTCCCAATTCATCATGGGATTTGATTTCAATACGTTCCACCTCCAAATCCCCTTCAGATATCCTTCCGACCATATGGGTTATCTTTTTGATAGGGACTGAAATACTCCTTGATACAATTACTGCAATTACGGCACATATTACAACCAGCGTTATTAATACAATCAACGATGTCACTGCAATATTTCTTGTTAACGCTGAAATTTTACTTCTGACTGTTTTACTGAATTCAATTTCAGCCGCAATAAAATCATTATCTCCACGTTCAACCGCATCCTTATAAATAAGCAGGGTTTCATAGCTGCTGCTCCTCTCACCTACCGATATGCTGTTATCCTGTTTCATTATAATATCGGCTTTGCTAATATACGTATCCAACATCCTTTCAAAAGTCTCCAAACTTTTGGAGGCCGGGTTATCTGTATCCAGGCTGAAGCTCATATGACTGTTTCTTATCAATCCTACATTATCTCTTATAATCTTAACGTTTTTATAATAATCCTTTCTGACATTTTCATCATTTATTACGTCTTTATCTCTGGTATAATCTCTTAAAACCTGCTTCAGCAGTTTTTGAAGATCAAAGCAGGCAGTTAAAGTATCATTTGCAAGCGTTATATTATCCATAATGGTATTAAGCTTTCTGATAGGACTGTTATAAGCCAGCATGGGATATGCTGCTACGCTGGACATAATCAGAATGACAACTGTAAACCCAATTAATAGTTTTCTGCTGATATTAAAATGCTTCCTTTTGTTATACAATTGCTGTACATTCTTTACCTCAGCTGTTTTCATATAAATAGCCTCCCTGAACCGGATCAATACAATTATAAAAAATGGAATAATACCTGTTACATTGCAGAAAGGCAGGTTTCGCAGTTTAATTAAACCTTATCCTGTCATAATAGTTTGTTACATTATCTCTGGTAACAAGCTCAAATGGAATAATTCTGTTCTGAATTTTTTCTCCCTTTACAGCCTTTATTGCCATATCAATGGCTTCAAAGGCTTGCCCTTTTGAATCCTGAAAACAAGTAGCATTAAGTCTTCCTTCTTTTATTGCATCAAGGGCCTCTTCTATGGCATCAATCCCTGTAGTTACAGGAGTGTCATTTTGCTGACTGTCTTCTATGGCTTTTAATGCCCCCAGCATCATTGCATCATTCTGGGATAGTACAGCATCTATTTTTACACCTGCCTGAACCCAATCCTCCATAATTGCCATGGCTTGTTCCCTTTGCCAATTGGCAGTTTGATCGAATACAATCTTAATATCCGGATAATTGTCAATAACATGCCTGTATCCTCTGTATCTATCAATTTCAGCCATATGTCCAACCGGTCCGCGAAGAATTGCCAGGTTTCCTTTTCCTTTTAACTGCTTTACTATATATTCCGCCTGGATTTCTCCCGCTGTAAAATTATCAGAGCCAGACCACACCTGCCCAACATCCCTGGAAATATTAGAGCTCAATGTAATAACAGGTATCCCTGACTTTATGGCACTTTCCACTGAAGGTATCAATGCGTTGGCATCTGCAGGATTGATAATAATTGCATCTACCCTTTGAGTTATAAAGCTCTCCATCTGAGCTACCTGTTTGTCTGGCTTTGCCTCTGCGTCATTTATTATAATTTCTACATCCGGATATTCCTGTACTTTCCTCAGTAAAGCATCATTCAGCATTGTAATAAATTCGTTTGAAATATCCTGGAGAGTTACACCTATTACGATTTTACTTTGTATGTTGGCTTCAAAATTGGTAGCTTGGCTCTGTTTATCCTTTTTTCCTGTCTGGCAGGCTGATAATACAATAAAAAGTACAATTGCCATAAAAAAAGCAAACCACCTAAATTTCTTCATAAATTGCCTCCATTATAGAATTATTTACTTATATTATGTAGCCATAATAATTATAAGTATAGATGTAAACATAGATTAGAGAATAAATATAAATCAGGATATAGGTAGTCTACTCTATCCTTGAACTGTTTCTATATTGTTTTGGAGTAATTCCCAGATGTTTTTTAAAGCAGTAGCTAAAGTAGTAAGGTTCTGAAAATCCAACTTTTTCTGCAATCTCAAATGCCATCAGATATGTTGTTCTGAGCAGTTCCTTTGCCGCTTCCATTCTTACCTGCAAAAGGTAATTAATAAAAGTCATTTTCGTTTCTTTTTTAAATATACTGCTGAAATAGCCCGAGCTGATATGCAAAAAGTCAGCTACCTTATTTAGTGTCAAGTCACTTTCATGGTAGTGATTATTTATAAATTCTTTTGCCTTCTCGACAATGCTGTTGCATGAATTCTGCCTGTCATACGAAATATTCTCCATTATGCGTATACATAACCCTTTAAACCACTCCTTGGCTTCAAAGATGTTGTTAAATGTCAGTATTTCATTGAGCATGGAATTTGTTTGAAAAACACTATCCAGGTCTACATCGGTTCCTTTTGTTGCTTTCAGTATTGTTGTAAGCAACTCCAATAAGTATACCTGATAATTCTTTATAGATATTTTTGTATTTTCAAAATCACTGAATAATGCCCCAATAATATCTTTTATTTCACTCACCGTACCTACCTTGACACATCGGATCAGTGACTGTTCCTTGATTTCATCAAAACCAATTTTTTCAGATGTATGATTTTCAACATCTTCTATGCATATAACTCTGCTATTTCCCAGTATAAGCCTGTAGTCAAGCGCAAGCAGTGCATCGCCGTATGAATTCTTTATATCTGTTATATCTCTGCATATTGTTCCTTTACCCGCTGTCACAGTAAATTTCAGATATTTCTCAATATTGAAAAGTATTTCCTCAAGCACTTGAAGTGTCTGATTGGCAAGAATACCTTTTTGAGCTTCCGAGCCCTTGGATATAATAACAATATTATCAGTATTCGTAAATATTATCCCCAGTCCGTATCTGGCTGCAATTTCTTCGGCTATATTGAAAACGGCAAAAAGCTTAAGTTCAGTATCGGCGGAATATTTCAAACCTGAACCCTTAACTTCTTCAGATTGTAATGTATTATTGTCAATACTTATAACTGAAACAATAAAACAATGACCTGCCAGATCCAGATCATAATTACGGGCTTTTTCCTCTATTTCATTATGATTCATTTTATTGGTTACAAGTGAAGTCAGAAATTTTCCCCTTAATATAGGCAGGCTCCTTCTGAAGCGATCTTTTAAGGCATTTATATCCTCTCGCTGAGCATACTCCTCATCAAGCTTTTTTTTGATTTTAGACAGAACACCTGCCAGATCGTCAACAAGAACAGGTTTTAGCACATATTCATCCACATGCAGTTTAATGGCTTGTTGTGCAAATTCAAATTCATCAAAACCGGTAAGTATTAATATTTTTATTGCAGGATGTAAATCCTTCAACCGTTTTGAAAGTTCAAGTCCGTCCATAAAAGGCATTTTTATATCTGTTATGACAATATCCGGAATTACAGTTTCTGCCAATTCCACAGCATCCTTTCCGTTTTCTGCTTCCCCAATAACAGTAAAACCGAAATCTTCCCAAGCTATTTCTTCCATAATGCCTTTCCTAACCTCTTCTTCATCGTCAACCAGCATTAACTTGTACATGTGTCCCCCCACGTATCCTCCCAAGGTATCTTAACTGCTAATATTATCTGAATCTACATTGCTGATGCCTAGCTATAGAGTTGTCTTAAACATTATTAATTATAACATTAACGTTAAAGTTATAAAACCTCTTCCTGAATAACATATTTTAGTACTGGAAAATTAATTTGGGATATTCCCCAGAGAGTTGGTATTATCATGTTATTTGGCGCTCTTACCTTAAAAAAACTGAAGTTGATTTAAAAACTCCAGTTTTTTTATATAACTATTTATTTTCGGTGCATTTTTAAATATCAACTATCCTCAATTCTTCTTACCGTCCATCACCAGGCTCTTGGCAACCACATTCATCCTTCTGATGTTCAAGGCAGTAAGATGCTTGATCTGTTCGCTGACCTGCTCCTGAACTTCTCTGAGCAGCTTTTTTATCATATAACCGTATATAAGTACAAGATCCATTTCGATATATATTCCGTCCGGTCTGTTTTCTGCGCGGAACCTGGATATTTTCGATACCCCTTCAATGTTGGAGGTGACATATTCAACGATCTGGTATATGGTGTAATCTGAAATAGTATAATTCCCCATATAGCTGAAGGTAGGCCTTACCACGGATTTTTCGCCCACCAGCTGGTAGCTGCCCTTACCCTTTCTCCTGAATATCTGGAGCGGATCAAGAAAATACCCCGAAAAATCCTTCTTTATCTCAAAGGTAGGTACGGGAATTACGTGTTTCCCCTGCTCTCTCCTGGTGGACAACGCCTGCTTTATTTCATATTCGCTGGCCACGTCGGTTATATATACCTTTTCGGCAACAGGACCTATCCCCAGACGTTCTGCTATTTTTTCCACCATTCCGTCAGAGGTCCCAATTATGAGCAGTACCTGGGTGTCATTATCTTTCAGCGCCTTAACAACATCCTCGGCGTGCTTCTGATCTGTAAATAAAGCTCTTTTGACCGAGGCTATCTTCGTACTTTCCCGTTTTGCAGAAACCCCTGCTACTATGGTATTCCCTTTTATCAGCAATCCATCGTCTATTATAAAGTCTGTCCCATGTTCTCTTGCAACCCAGGACGCTCTGTGACTTTTCCCCGTACCGCTTGGTCCAACAAATCCAATTACTTTCAAGGTCTTCCTCCTAATATGTCGTAAACAACAAACATAAAGCCTTTAATCTGAATTATTTACATGTTTTAAACAAATTATAAATTATAACGGCATAGTGTGCAAACATTGATTATATACATGCATAAACGTTTTCTCATACAAAGGGAAAAAGAGAGCCATTTGACTCTCTTTTCTTTTTCCCGGACATTTTAATCTTTTGTAATTTAAACTTTTTTCTGTTGTGGATTCATCGTTTTATCTTTAGTAAGGTATAAATTATTTATATTGGCTGTTAACCAATATAAAGTGTTTATTCATTTCAACTACACTTTATATAGTTACTACACGATATATTGTATTTATATACCAACTTTTTGTCAATATATATTGTGAAAAATATTATAGTAATATTTTACTATTTTTCGGTAGTCTGTCGACCCTTAGTCTTTCCTGTCGGATTTTGCAAAACTATATTCACAAATGCTGCAACCACCACATAATACGACTTTCCCCGAAAAAACATTTTTAATTGTATCTAACAGTTTTTGGTTTTTAAACCTTTCCCAGTTATGAATTATTATGCTTTTGGGAGCCAGAGTTATCAGTGAGCTGACCAGCAGGTCATCGTGATTTATTTCAGACTCTGGGAGCTCCGATATGAATTCCTGGATGCATTCATTAGTAATTTCGCGTTTCTTCTCATCCAGCAAAATGTAGTTTTCATCATACTGCATGACTACGTGAATGAAATTGAATTTTGATTCCTGTATCTCAACAAAATACCTTAAAAGCCTTATAAACTCCTTATACTCCCTTTCAACAAGAAAGTCATCGACTGCATTGTCAATAATATCTTCAAGCTCCTTTATATAATCCTTCAGTCTGAAATTTACAAAACCGTCCAGAATGATGCTGCTTGAGCTTTCAAAGTACTCCATTAGTTTTTTTATAATAAGATTTCTGCGTCTTATCTGAAACAGGGTATTGAAAAAAACCTTATCATCATTCCTGATTATTTTAAGCGAAATGCGTAATATTTCTTTTTTTTCCGATGAATTAAAGTATCCATAGTTACTATTTATAATTCTATTTAAAAGTTTTTCTTCATACTGCTGTATAACATGGTCGGCAAGAGCATTTGACACATGATATTTCAGTAGCTCATACTGGTTGGATTTTTTCGAGAACAGCGGCTCTCCCTCTAAATTGCACAAAATTGAAGTTGTGCCCTCAAAATCAACCTCTTTAATTGAGTAATCTATATCTTTTTCCCTGAGTTGCTGAAGCTCTTTATCTATTTGTTGTATTATGTTTTCTGCGCTATCTGTTATCCCTATTGAGAGATATGGATACTGCATCAACTTCACTTCCCTTCGTGTGTAGTATATGCTAAGTCAATTACTATTACTCCAAATGTAAATGAATAGTTTTTTTAGTCCGTTCCTTTAAGTTATGCTACATTATATGCACTGCATTTTTTATAGGTACTACACCTTCAAGATTAATTTATAACAGAGCCATCGGCGTATTTCCTTTATTTTCAGAACTCAAAAAGTACGCTGCCGCTTCTGTTCCACAGGAACTATTGTTCCTATGTCCATTAGCTTTCCATCATTAAGCATAACCACGTCTACACGTTTTAAACTTAAAAAGTCCATTATTTTATGGTAATTTTTGTGAAAGCGTAAATCTCCCGCTATTGCAAGTTGGTTTTTTCCTATCAGACCAGTCGCTCCTCCGAAAAAACCCATATTAAACGGCTCCAACCTGATGGCTTCATCCGGTTCTATCAGTAATGAGTCCAATCCGGCAGCAGAGACTCTTTTATGAATGTCTGAATCAGAGGTTATTATACTGCTTGAATCGGCTACACAGGTAAGACATTTGGAATAACCCTGATTTGTGTGAATAAATTCCACTCCTTTTGAGACAAGCAGCTCTCTGATAACCGGATCGGTATATTTGGTATTGTGAATGGCATAATTCCCGACTCTTGCAATGTTGTAAGCCACAGTCATAGGGTATTTGTCCCCCAACCTGGTCTTCCCCTGAATCAATTTAAAACCTCTCTCCCCAAGTGAAACCAGCAGCTGTTCCGGCGTACCGGGTGCGTAGACAAAAGCATCCCCTCCTATATGATGCAGCATGATGTCCGGATGAAATGCAACAGCATCATATACATCCGGGTGCGCTTCTGTAAGTATTGTTTCTATTTTCAGCTTTTCAAGTGCAGCTTTAATTTCCCGGGGTATCCTCCCGTCAACTATAACTGTGGTTACTGCCTCAGTTGGTAAATTTGGTATTTCTATCGGCCTCAAATCCTACCCCCATTACTCCAGAGGTCTGTAACACCTGAAAGTCACGTATTACCGACGGTTAAATTCCCGCAGAATTTCGTTGTCGTCACTGTCAATACATACAGTATTGCCTTTGTCCTCCGCCTTATCCTGCAAAAATCTTCCTCGCCGGCAATATTCGTTTTAGATGTTACAGACCTCTAGTACAATATAAGTTTTAGATGTTACAGTACCAGGTTTTGTTATAAATAAATATTTTTAGTATCACACATAATTTTTCTTTTTCATATTATACTAAGGAATGACTTAATTAAATAGTTATTATTTTGAGTTACGTACTCGTCATTCCTTTGGAATGACTTAATTAAACAGTTATTATTTAGAATTAACCAGCTGTTGTTAAAATTCAGCACTCGTCCGAAATGGCATTCCTTTGGATGACTAAAATAAAAGCATCAAGGTACTTTCAAATACATTAATGTTAATGTTACCTGATCAGTAAATATTATTATCATAGACCTGATTATGGTTACAATAAACAGCGTTCTCTAAAAAACAGACTTCTTTGTACGCATCATATATCAGGACTAACTGCCTGTGAAAACAGACGGTTATTTAAATACACCGCATTTCCCTTAAAAAAGGAAGTGCGGTTATTTTATGCCTGCAATTGCCGAAGTGAATAAAAAATATGTACATTAATTATAATATATTCAAGCACAATTTCTGATATAGAAATTTGCCAAAACTATCAAGAAAGGAAGTTATGACAATGAGAACACCTTTGGATAGGGTTGCACTGGTATTGGTTATCATTGGAGCTTTAAACTGGCTTTCTGTTGGCTTATTCAGATATGACCTGGTTGCCTCCATATTTGGAACCGCTTCGCTTTTAACAAGGACAATATTTACTATAGTAGGTATTGCCGGTTTGTACAGCATAAGTCTTTTATTTAGGGAAACTGAAACTGCAAGAAATCATTAATGGCCTAAAGTGGCGGGTACCTGACGCCACTTTATTAATTTAACGAGTTGTGCCGGTTAAATGACTCTCAACATTATATGGAATTATTTAACATTTTTATTTCCAGAATTTATTTTTAAAAAGTTATAAATTTCCGTAATAATTTTTCCGGTATTGCAAATTATATTAGTACACCAGCAAAAATCACTGATTACAGTGAAATATGGTGACACTAAAAGGAGGAATGCGATTATGGCAAGTAGAAGTAATAACAGAAACACTGGTTTTGAGAACATGAAGTATGAAATAGCTTCTCAGGTGGGTGTAAACCTCAAAGAAGGTTACAATGGTGACTTGACTTCCAGAGAAGCTGGTAAGGTTGGTGGAAACATCACTAAGAAAGTATTCCAGACATTTAGAGATTCACAGGGTAAGTAATATTTGCAGGTGAGTGTCCTTAAAGGACGCAATAATAAAAGGATGCCGTTTAGGACGGTGTCCTTTTATTTAATTAAACATATTTACAAATAAACCCTTTATAAGTAGTGAATATTTCTATATAATTGAATTTATAAGTTAATTGCAGCAAGCCTGTACATATTTTGCGGGGAGAATGGATTTTCTTATAAAATAATAACAAGGAAACGGATTCTATGACAACATTTAAAACAATCCTCACAAGTCAAATGACAAGGCGTATACTAATACTTCTTGCTTTCGGATTAGGTATCTACTTTTTAAGAGGTATGGCAAACATGTTTTTGCTGACCTTCATATTTGCTTATCTCGGCTATACTGCGCAAAATTTTGTTTTTAAAAGGGCCAAAAATCTTAATTCAAGAGTATTAAAGGCTATTATCATCACAGTATATCTTGCAATCCTGACACTTGCCGTTTATGTACTGTATCTGTATATCCCGAAAATAATTTCCGAAGTAAACTCAATCATACAGCAGGCAATTGTTTTCTTAAACGGTACCTATGAAAATGACACTTTGAATTACATCATATCACTTTCAAAGGAATTCAAGGTATCAACATATATAAACAATAATTATGAAGGTTTGATCAAATCCATCACCAATATAGGTAAATGGGGAATTGATATCTTTATAGCCCTCATATTGAGCTTGTTTTTTATACTTGAAAAAAACAGGATTGTTAAATTCACATCACATTTTCAAAATAGTAAAATTAAGGTTGTATATGATGAAATGGCATTTTTCGGAAGAAAATTTCTTCAGTCCTTCGGAAAAGTGATCCAAACACAGATAACCATATCATTCATTAATACTGTCCTGTCAGTGATAATGCTGTATGTACTCAATTTTCCCCAGGTATTGGGCCTGGGAGCCATGATATTCGTATTGGGACTTGTGCCTGTTGCCGGTGTGGTTATTTCGCTGATACCTTTAGCGATTATAGCTTTTACCATCGGCGGTTTTAGAATGATTATTTATGTACTCATCCTGATTGCAATATTACATGCCCTGGAGAGTTATATTCTCAACCCCAAACTTATGTCCCAGAAGACAAAGCTGCCGGTGTTTTATACCTTCGTAGTTCTGATCGTATCAGAGCATATTCTGGGGATCTGGGGACTTATAATAGGAATTCCGATATTTATTTTTATACTGGATGTACTTGAGGTAAAAAACCCTGACGTGCCTGCTGCTGCGGAGCCTGAGTCCAGGGGCAGATGAAAAAGCACCGGAAGGTTTGGTCAAATTTTATTTATTATTGAGGAGGTTGTTTATGGCTTGCTATAATGTTATGACTGTTCTGACAAGCAGCAGAACTGAAAATGTTCCTGATATGCAGCATGTTTTTACTGAATCAGGCTGTATTATAAAGACAAGACTGGGGATTCACGATGCAGGTGAGGACTTTTGCTCAAACGAAGGCCTTATTATACTTCATTTGATTGGATCTGATAAAGAAATACTTGAGTTGGAAGAAAACTTGAACAAAATCCCGGGTGTTAAAGCAAAAAACAGCCAGATTTGTTCAGATTAAATACCACTAAATTAATTATAATATATTACCGGAGTTATATATGGCTGAAACAAAGCAATGTAAAGAATGTATGGGAATGTTTCAATATACCACCAGTGACGGTCTTTGTCTGAATTGCAGCCAGAGAAACGAACTGGAATTTAAAAAAATAAAGAACTATTTGAAGCTGAATCCAAGAGCTACAATAGGTAAAATTGCCACTGATCTGGACATTAAAGTTGCCCATATTCAAAAATTTGTTGATGAAGGAAGACTTGAGATCATTGATAAACAGTAAAATAGAAAATTAAAAAAGCCGGCATCAGCCGGCTTTTTACCAATCATTCTTCATCCTGTTCCCAGCTGTGATATACATTGGATACATCATCCAGGTCTTCCAGGTTTTCAATTAACTTATCCATAAACTTGATCTGCTCGGGATCTGTAAGCTTTGTAGTAGTTGCAGGAATCCTTGACACTTCGGCTTCGAGGAATTCATATCCCTTGTTTTCAAGTGCTTCACGTACAGCTGAAAAATCTGCAGGATCAGTCAATATTTCAAATACATCACCATCTGCCTTGAAATCCTCTGCACCGACCTCAAGAACTTCCATCATAAGATCATCTTCGCTGATTTTTCCGTCATTCTCAATAACAATAACTCCTTTTTTATTGAACATAAAGGAAACACAGCCGCTCTGACCCAGATTTCCTCCGAATTTATCAAAATAATGTCTCAAATCCCCAGCAGTCCTGTTTCTGTTATCGGTGGTACATTCACAAATAACAGCTACTCCGCCCGGACCGTAACCTTCATAGGTTATTTCCTCATAATTTGCATTATCACCGTCACCGGCAGCCTTTTTTATACTTCTCTGAATATTATCATTAGGCATATTGACAGCTTTGCATTTGGCAATAACATCCTTCAGTTTGGAATTTGTATTAGGATCTGCACTTCCACCAACTTTAACGGCAATTTGAATTTCTCTGCCAAGTTTAGTAAAGACTTTTCCCTTCTTTGCGTCGGCTTCTCCCTTTTGACGCTTGATATTGGCCCATTTTGAATGCCCTGACATAAATACCTCCCTAATGCTCACTGCATTATAATAAACATTGCTGATTAATTTTGAATTATTCCTTAAACATTATAATAGTAATTCCTCAAATAATCAACCTTCTAACATATGAGTTTACCTTCACCGTTCAATGTTATGTATTCCTTTTCACCGCATTCGATGATGGCCCTGCCATTTGTGTTCTCAACAATCTCCCTGATTAAAGCTTCCTCGCTTCCGTCTTCAATCAGGACTGTTAATTCAACATCCTGCCCATATTGTATATCCTTTATTATATTATTGTTTGTCATAAGCATATTCTGCAATTTTCCAAACAGTGTATATTCAAGCATTATGTTAATATTTACACATAATTTCCGAGTAACTACTTCAGCAGCCTCCAGACCCAGAGAAGCCCCGTGACTGTATGCACGTATCAAACCGGATGCACCCAGAAGCGTACCGCCGAAATACCTTGTCACAACAACGGCAACATTTTGCACACCCGTTCTCCTTATCACCTCAAGCGCCGGCATTCCGGCCGTTCCTGACGGTTCGCCGTCATCGCTGTATCTCTGGATGAGGCTGTCACCGTTTATGGAATAGGCATAAACATTGTGAGTGGCATTCCAGTGCCTGGCTTTTATCTCATTTATAAATTCAACGGCGTCCTCTTCAGAAGATACCGGCTTTACATTTGTTATAAATTTCGACTTCTTTTCCTCAAACTCTGTTGCAGCAGTATTGAGAACTGTTTTAAATTCGGATATCATTTAGCCTCCATAAAACGTTAAGTAGCTGAATAGTAATTATTATACCTCAGTATACAGGAAAATTAAAGGCTGCAAGGTTTTCCATACAATAAAATCAGCACTCTCCGTCATAGAGAGTGCTGTAATATACCTGGTTTATTATTGTCAAACTTAATAATTAAAAGCCCGCTGCATTAGAATTTTCAACCTTGCAATACTTTGAGTAAGAACAGTTTATAAGGGCTCTGTCCTGACTGTAAGTTATTTTTTGCAGAGCTTCTTCAATGGTGAAATAATCGCCATCGGTAAAGTTCTCTTCCTTATTGATTTCAAATTTATCATCGAGGGATTTCATGACATACCATGTAATTTTATTGCAGACTGGCCTTTGACGTGTTACTGAAAAGAATTCGTAATTGGTATTACCCGCAGTAGAAATAATTTCGGCATTAATTCCTGTTTCTTCTTTAACTCTTCGCCTCGCAACCTCATCGGGATATTCCCCACTCTTTATTATCCCTTTTGGAAGCACCCACTCATCCTTCTCATTTTTGAGAAGAAATACTTTCTCTCCGGAAAAGACAACACCACCTGCGCAGTTTCTAACAAGCATAATCAAAACCCCTTCCCTGATAGATTTTTTTGAGTTTTCAGAATAATCAAATAATAATATAACTATTCATATGTATACATTATCAAACTATTCCTTATTATTTCCAATGCATAGAATTTAATACATTCTATTATAAATATAATACCGTACTTATATATATTATACAAGGATAAATTCTTCGAGTTTACCAATTTTGTCTAATTTCACTAAAGCCTTGACCTGTATTCCGTTTTCCAGGTACTCCTGATTGATTATTTGCCCGTACTTGTAGATATATGGCAATATCCATCCCTCATTATATGGTATGAGCAAATTTATTTCCCTGAGCCTGTCCTTAAACCCTTCTGTAATTTGTTCAAGAAGACTGTCAATACCGGTTCCGGTAACTGCCGATATTTCACAGACCGACGAATATCCCATGGAATTTATCCGGCCGCCCGAAGTCACAAGATCCTGCTTGTTTAGTACAAGTATTGTATTTTTCGAGGAAGCGCCCAATTCATCCAACAGTCCTTCCACAACACTGATCTGCATGGCCGCATTCCCATTTGAAGCGTCAACAACATGCAGCAGCATATCTGCATGCACTGCTTCCTCCAGTGTTGACTTAAATGCCTCTATCAAAGCATGGGGCAGCTTTCTTATAAAGCCGACCGTATCCACCAGTACGGCTTCCCTTCCGTCAGCCAGTATCAGCTTGCGGGCCGACGGATCGAGGGTGGCGAACAGCTTATCCTCCACAAATACGGTCGCTCCGCACAACCTGTTCATAAGCGTTGATTTTCCTGCATTTGTATAACCAACGATAGCTATAACAGGCACATTGTTTTTGCTTCTTGTGCTCCGCATAAAATCTCTTCTCTTCTCAAGCTGCTCCAGCTCTCTCTCAAGACCGGATATTCTCCTGCGGATATGCCGTCTGTCCACCTCCAGCTTTTTCTCACCGGGTCCGCGTGTTCCGATACCTCCGCCCAATCTGGACAGTTCGGACCCCAGACCTATGAGCCGGGGAAGTTGATACTTGAGCTGTGCCAGCTCCACCTGAAGCTTGCCTTCCTTTGATATGGCTCTCTGGGCGAAAATATCCAATATTAGTGCAGTACGGTCAACCACCCGTACACCTGTTGCATCTTCTATATTTCTAATTTGAGCACCCGAGAGCTCATCGTCGAAAATGAGCAGCTGAACGTCCCTTGCCTGGCACAGCAGGGACAGCTCTTCGATTTTCCCTTTTCCCACATAGTAGGCAGAGTCCTGGGCCTGCTTACGCTGGAGGACTTTATCCACAACAATTGCTCCCGCAGTCCTGGCCAGTTCCTCAAGCTCGTCGAGAGAATCCTCCGCATCCTTGAGAGAGACACTCTCCAGCCTGCTCCGGCCGGTTTCCAGTCCCACAAGTATGGCTTTCTCGGCCTCTTCTTGAATTTCATATATATCTCCCCCCGCCGAGGCGTCAAGTTCCTCTATGATTTTATACAGATAGTTAAGCCTCGGCTCTCCCAGTGTAAACGGGCCATACACATCCACATCCTGCCCGGCCGACAGACAGCCTGCATATATTTCACCGGGCTGTCCGTCATTTATGCCCATAGCCAGCATTGCATCCAGCCTTAGCTTTTGCAGTGTACTTATATCAACCTGTGACAGCATCCCATTTCCTCCGGGATGTGTATGAATACATCTGATGGCGGACAGTCTGGATTTTCCTCTCCTGTTGTCCAGCTGGGGCAGTGATACCGTTCCGCTGTCGCCAACACTTATGTCAACTACAATTCCTCTTCTGTTTATAAGAACAGATATCTCCCTGTTTATCTCATGAGAAATTCTTGCTATGGTTTCAGCCAATTCAACAGGCACAAGTTCCCTGGATCCGAATTTTTTATCATATAACTCCTCAAGCTCGTTAAGAAGCCTCTCCTTGATGGATTGGGTATTTCCGTTAATATTTATAAGCTCGCCTCCTATAATCCAGGTACGCCGGCACACTTGCGCACCAACTTAATGTGGAACTATCTCTATTTATTATATATTACTATTAGAGAATAAGGCAGGTAAATAAAAAATTCAAGGGAGTACTTGGAAACTAATAAATTTAAATTTTGAGTCCGGTTATCTGCTCTCTGTCCATTATATCCTCCAGGGCCCATATAACCGCACCTATGACCGGAAGCCTGTCCAGTATGATAAACTCTATAGCCATATCCCTGTGCACTGAGGTCACACATCCTTTTAAAGTATCGGTAATTGTGGGATTGGCCGCTTTTGTATTAATAGAGCCTGACAGTATGACCTGCAGCCCCGGCGTATCAAATTTAAGTTCTTTTATACACCCGTTAACTGCGTTTGCCAGACTCCGGCCAAGTTCCGTTAGTATTTTGACGGCAAGGGTATCTCCTTTGTTGGCAGCATCAAAAATAATTCTGTTCAACTCCCTAACACTTATGATTCCTTCTTCTATTTTATGGATGGCGTTATCAATAAAATCATATTTTGACTCTACCTTCAGTTCTTCCGGAATCATATCCAGCATACAGGTTTCTTCCCCGCATCTGAAATAGTAGTTATATACGGACTGTATAAACTTTTCTCCAAGATAGGACCCGCCGCCCAGATCTCCGGTAATCATGCCCATGCCGCCCACCTGAAGTGTGCCGCCTGTCCGGTCAATACCGGCCACACTGCATCCGGTCCCGTTGACAACTCCGATACCCCACCCATTTTTACTTCCGGCTTTAATTGCAAGATAGGCATCATTGTACAACTTAAAATCTTCAAAGCCAAGTTCGTTCAAAATGCCTGAAATGATCTTGTGCTGCCACCTTGTATCAACCCCCGCCATACCAAAAACACTTTTAACGATCTGTCCGGTTTGTAATCCGTTACGCTTCATAAGGTAGTTGAGCATCAGTGTCATTTCACTTTTTAAACCCGTATAGCCACCTTTTAATACCTCGTGATTTGTCGGCCCCCAATTAATCAAGTCAACTTCATTTCCCTCAATATCATACAGTGCACATTGTGTTTTGGTACCGCCTCCATCCACCCCAAGCACGTATTGCCTCATATTAACCTCCCAAGCCATATTTATGGCTTTGAGCCGCATTGCGGCCACAAAATGTGATGAAAATTTATATCCTTTATCGCAATGTGGCGAATAAAGGAGGTAAACAACAGTTTTTTATTGTTTATAAAACTGCGGCAGAAAATTCCGGTTGGCCTCAAGCATCTCATCAAGCATGGGCTTTGCCTTATTGTAATCGCCTATTAACGGATGGACCAGCAAAGCAGACAGTGCCGCATCATAATCCCCTGACAGTCCCGCCCTGGCAGCCAGCTTTTCATATGCCTTGACTGCCTTCATCAGTCCGATGATCATATTATTGTTAAAATTTTTCATTTCAACAGGGATAATTCCGTTCCTGTTTACAAGGCACTTTACTTCAACAACATCATCCATGTCCATAAAGGGTAATGCACCTTCATTCCTCACATTTACAATGTGATACTCATTTTTGTCATTTTCCAGCGCATCAATCAGTGAAACTGCCGCGGTGGAATAGTATGCTCCGCCCCTCTGCTCCAGCAAGGCCGGTTTATCAACAAGGCTTACGTCCTCATACATCTCAAGCAGTTCCTTTTCAAGCTCCTTGCACACCTCTCCTCTGGTTTTGTCCGCTTCCTTGCAGTGCCTTATCTGTGCATCCCTGAAATAGTAGTAGTTGAGGTATGAGGAAGGAATACCTCCGGTGGCTTTCAGCAGCGGTTTTTGAAACTCCATCTCCTGTATGTTTTTCATTGTGGTTATTTCCAGTCCATTCTCAATAAGCTGAGGCAGTATATTCCTTCCATCGGCATATACTCCGGTTATCCAGCTCAGGTGATTAAGTCCGACGTAATCGTAGTCAAATTCCCGCACATCAGCCGGAACCATGGCTCTGGCATCTTTTATCATGCTTGTGGGACAGTTGCACAATCCGGCCATTTTAATACTTGTGTTGTTCAATACAGCTTCAGCCACCAGACCCGACGGATTTGCAAAATTGATGAGCCATGCATCGGGTGCCAGTTTTTCCATGGTTTTTACAATATTCATAATAACGGGGATGGTCCTCATGGCCTTCATAAACCCGCCTGCCCCTGTGGTCTCCTGTCCCAGCATATCGTATTTGAGGGGTATCTTTTCATCACTGATCCTGGCATCCAGTTTTCCAACCCTGACCTGGGACAGCACGTAATGAGCCCCCTGTATGGCCTCCTCAAGCTTCTCTGTCATAACAACCCTGCAATTCATGGAATTCTTCCTTAAGATTCTTTCGGTCAGTGCACCCACTATACCCATTTTCTTTTTGTCTATATCCATAAGATAAATGGATTCTACGTCAAGGGTCTCCCTTCTGACGATAAATCCTTCAATAAGTTCGGGTGTATATGTACTTCCTGCTCCAATGACTGCTATCTTTAAATTTCTCATTATTCCATCCTCCTGATTAAATCTGTCATTTCTTTACTTCCGGGTTTTTCAGTACAAAACCGTTCATGATTTCAAATGTCTGAATAAATTCATATAGATCAAAAACCGGCTGTACTTCGTCCTCAATGCTGCAAATGTACTCCTTCAGCCTTTTCCACGTGCTTTCAACAATTTCAAATTTATTAAGTGTTCTGTACTTTAAAAGTTCAGCCATGCGTTTACAAATTTTCATATGAAAGGTTAAATATCCCCAGGATATCCTTTGACTTGCATGCCCTTTTTCTTTGTTCTGATCTATTAACAGTCCGAATTCCTCACAAACCTTATGTATCGAATCATATTTGTTTGAAATTTGTTCATCTGCCGTCGAAATCTCTCCCCTCATATACGGCGGTGTAAATAATTCCGATAAGGTCAGCAGATATGAAAAACACTGTTCTCCCTGTTCACCAAAAGCACTGCTGAAATAGTCTGCGGCTGCTTCGTTAAAATCCAGCCTGTCATTCCAAAGGGTCCGGGCCATTATATAGACTCCAAGTCCCGCCGGAAGGAACGCTCTCTGGCATTGACAGCTGATCAGACCATCCAGGCCTATTCCCTTCAGGTTCCGTATATCTTCATAAACTGTTTTGGCTGTGTATATACTCCCCGGATCATAAAAGTGATCCCACATAAAATGATAATCAAAATCAAAACTGTCTCCGCTGAATTCCTTTTTCCAGCTTTTTAAAAACCCAAGGTTTTCATTTATGGTTTTTGGCAGCTTAATATTATTTCTTTCATGCCTGCCCCTATTTTCAGCTACAGTGCTTCCCACAAATGATTGGGTATAGGTTCTTGTTATAGGTGCAAACATCATTATGAATCTGTCAGGGTTTTCAATGTGATACTGTTCGGGAGTCCACAGGAGATCATAATACAACAGAAATACAATTTTTGTTTCAATATTGTTTTCAGTCAGCACCCTGTCCAGTTTATTTAATATCTGCACATAAAAATCTGCGGGTGTATGAATTTTGCAGTTCTCGCACTCACATTGGTTGTTGAACCCGTCTGCCAGCCAGAAATGAAGAATATCAACATTTTTATTGGACTTCAGGTAATCCAGTACATTCCGTACCATCATTTCCTGTACTTCGGGATTGGAATAGCACAGATTCAGGTTTAAAGGTATCCCGTCAACCATCTTTCTTTCACCCTTTACCATTGCGAAGTATCTGGTAATCTCAGGCCCGAATTTCTCCTCAACCGCGTCCCAGCTTATACCAGGTATTCCCAGAGGTTCACAGGTCCAGCCATGCCCCACTTTATGGTAAACCAAGCCTCTTTTCCCTATCTCGGTTTCCAGTGTTTTTGTAAGCTCCTCTGCTTTTTCAATTGTAAACTGTTCACCCTGCTTTTGAGGATTACAGGTATGGTTATACCACCTCTCAAAAAAAGTATATGCCTCCCTGAATTGGATAAAGTAGCTGTTCAACCCCACTTTGGGAAGCCAGGCTATAGTATCCCTGACATTTTCAAGGCTGACCGCGCCCTCTATACATATTCCGCGATGCCTGTATGACGGCCTTTCCTGCAGACTGACTGAAATATCCCCGATACTCCGTTCAGGAATGATTTCTCCACCGGCTCCGGGCCTGACCCATCTGCAGCCGGACTCTGTAAGGAATTTGTAAACTCCCAGCAGTACACTTCTGGGATTGGCTCCTGCAATAATACCCTCGCAGTTGTGAATATCAATGAAAATTTCATCATCAAATGCTGTTGCACTACCGTTTATGGGCTTTATGTCAAAATCCTCAAATGCTCCAAGCTTTATCCGGTATGCTTTTTCAGCACCATCGGATGCCTTTGTCTCCATATTGAGCCGGTTGTCTTGCATCAACCCAAGATATCTTTTCAGTTCCTCTGCTGCAAAAGCTGTTACTTCATTATGGGACTGCAATATAACTATCAAATTTTCTTCCATATGCTCACTCCTCTCAAGAAATTTGCTTCGCAAATCCACTTTGTGCCCATTAAAGCACTCGCCTATGCTACGCAAATTTTTACGCAAGCAATTTCTTTATTAAAAAAATACTGCCGTATAAAAATTATACGGCAGCAACTTTTTTTCATCTTTATGTATATTATAAACTAATTTATATATTCTCTTATGCTTCTGAAATCCTTCGGAAGTTTTCCGGTATATTTTTTAAAGCAGCTTATAAAATGCGGAAGGCTCAGAAAACCTGTTTCTGAGGCAATATCTATAATTTTTCCGTCTGTTTCCAGCAGCATTTGAGAAGCTTTGACTATCCTGAACTTATTTATATATTCAGTAGGTGTTGAACCGGTTGACTTTTTAAAAACCAGGTTGAAGTTGGATAAGCTCATACTGACAAGATTGGCCAGCTCCTCTATCCTGATCTTGCCTGAATAATTTTCTTTAATATATTCGAATACCGGTATAAAAAAATCGTAATTCTTTGCGTTATTATGTAAACTATTTTTCAATTCAATATTAAAACATCTTTTAATATTTGCAGTCATTTTTAATAGGGAAGCTTTCACCACCAACTCATATCCGGGGTTTTTACCGATATTTTCATGCATTATCTCCACAAGGGTATCAATTATGTCCTCATAATGGCTAAAAGATGGCGATATCTTGTGAAACAGCATTCTTCTGGCCTCCTGGAAGGTGTTGATATAATCCATCTCAAAAGAGTATCCTGCTCCGTTATAAAGTAATGCAGGCATAAAAAGGACTACAAGCATTATCACATCCTTGTCGTTATAGGCCAGATGTATTTCATTGCTGCCGATAACAAAAATATCACCGGCTTCAAAAGAGTATTCATTGCCATCGATCAGATATGTTCCGGTTCCCTGCTTTATATAGCATATTTCAATACAGTCATGATAGTGCAGCATGCAGCTGTTCTTATCAATACCGTAGGTTTCACCTATTATTACAGGAAAATCATCCTTTTTTCCCTTGTCAATATCAGTAAAAATAAATTTTTTATATTTGTCTTTTTGTATGATCAGCGTGGATTCCCCCTATTTTACCCCTGTCGAGCCGAAGCCGCCTCCTCTGTCCTGTCCTATATCTTTCACCGACGAGACTTTTGTAAGCACCATTTTAGGTACTACCTGCAAAACTATCTGAGCTATCCTGTCACCTTTTCTTACAATATATGTTCCCGGCCTGTTGCCCTTTTCCTCCAGTGTAAAAGGTGCCCGGCCGGGTTCACACACATTCCTGTCGGAATTGTTGCTTATGATTATCCCCAGTTCATCTCTGTAACCGCTGTCAATGGTACCGGGTGAATTGGGAATCCTGACGGGAGTCTTCAGGGACAGTCCGCTTCTGGGTCTTACCTGGATTTCATAGCCCTCCGGTATTGCAAGCTTTAAACCGGTGGGAACCACAACGGTCTCACCCGGAGCAATAATCACCTCTTCGGCAGCATATACATCCATCCCGGCATCTCCCGGATTTGCATATACCGGAAGTATCGCAGCCTCCCTGCACACCTCTACAAAAACTTCAACCACCTATTCCTCCATTTCCGGGTATAAACTCAGCCCTGTATCTTAAGAACTACTGATTAAAAGATGCTAGACACCTCTATGCAGGTGACCTTTCGTTATACCTCTGCTCCTGATATTTTCTATTGTTCCTTGAGTGGAAGGTGTGTTTCTTCCACCTTCTATCATATCCCTGTGCAAATTAACAATATCATAAACTTCCTGTTCTGTTTCGTCAACAAAACTCATCCTCAGATAAGCCGTACCTGTTTTACATATATCGTCCAGCAGTTCGGGTGCAAACAATACATCTGAGTTAAATATGGTGCTTCTGCAATCCAGGCAGTCGCACTTGACAAGAAATGCCGCATTCTTTCTGTCCTTTAAATGAAAAACCCCGTTTTTACACTCTGTTTTGCACCTGTGAGGCTCGGCATTTCCCACACTTCCTCCTACCGGACAGTACTCACTGGTCATAACCGGTATTCTTCCGTAAACTCCGAGTTCGGCTTCAAAATTCTCCGGATAGATAATGGATGCCAGCTGGTTCAAATTCAACTCGCAGGACAGGGCAGCTCCTTTATAGCCTGCTTTTCTGAAGAAATCCAGAGTTGAACTGTTCAGCACATTGAGAGTATAATCACCCATTAAATTCACCTTCTCACCCAGTACATTTCTCAGCAATTCTCCGACTCCAATATTTCCCGTTAGAAATCCATCGGTCATTCCCCTGACAGTTTCAGCATTTTTAATGAGAGCTTCAGTCTGCTTTCCCCTGATCACTGCCGGAATATATGCATACACTTCTTTTCCCAGGCCTCTGACTTTTGTTATCTGCCCACCGGTATTCCTGTCTAAAATATCATTTAAGGGGATATATAATCTGTCCGCATTGATCCTGTCCAGTTCCAAATCCTTGTTCAAGTGGTAGAACAGGGCAGATAATTTGGGCTTTTTCACACCTGTTACTGCGCTTTTGGGGTTATATGACAGGTTTGCAGTATTGCTGGGTATTTCTTCATGGGGATTATATATATTTCCCGGGAAATATGTATAATCCCGTTGGAAATATGTCGGATCATTCTGCAGCCCTTTTTTCCGCCTTCCTGTTAATATGCGCTTATTCTCCAAAAGCTCCGCCGCTTTTCTCCTGATATTGTTTAACTCACTTATGGGTATCACAATACCGTTGTCCATATCTATATTTAATTCAATCACATTAAAAGGCGTGGAACCCATTTTTTTAAGCTGATCGGAAATCCGGTCCTCAGTGAGTGGCCTGTTAACAGCTTTTTCGGGAAATACCCCGCCCTCCGCAGTAACAACATTGCCGCTGAAATCCTCCAGGGTTAATTCCGGCAGTTCCCCGGTTCTCATTTTAAAGGCGACCTTAATATCAGCTTTTCTGGAGGGTTTTGCAAAGGTGGCGGCAGCCTTCTCCAGCATTTCCTTATCCGAAGTCTTGTAAACCCTGCTCCCCTTTTCTATATTGCCCCTGACCACCGAGACCCAAACCGTATCACCGGGGTTGGCGCGCTTGACCTGTTTGCCTCCGTCCAGTACTATCTTTGTGATAATGCCGCCGGGACTTTCCTCGTAGGCCTTCCCCGACCAGATCTCTATGCCGTCTCCGTTGCCCAGGGTGTTTTCCAGTCTGAGCTTTACAGCGTTGGTGCTGCTGTCCCGGGCAAGTGCAGTACCTAAATAGGTTCCCCAGTTTTTAGGCTTATCATAGGCCATCATCTCCGGCCCGGTCTTACCCAGCAGGTAACCTTTTGAAAAGCCCCCTCTGTTAAAGCTTTGCAGGAGCTGCTGCCTGTCCTGCTCTGAAACCCCGGGAATGGAAATTTGCTTTTCACCGGAAACCGTTCTCTGCTCCTGTTCGAGCAGGTCCAGGTATTTACGGTAGGTACCGACCACTGTTGCAACATATTCTGGACTTTTCATCCTGCCTTCGATTTTAAAGGAGGCCACACCTGCATCAATCAGGTCTGCCAAATGATCTATATAGCAGATATCCTTCGGGCTGAGTAAATAGTTGCTTCTCAGCTTTTTTCCGTCCCTGGCTACAGAATAAAACATTCTGCAGGGCTGAGCACACTTTCCCCTGTTTCCGCTCCTGCCGCCGATCATGCTGCTCATCAGACACTGCCCGGAGTAGCTGATACAGAGTGCCCCGTGTATAAATACTTCTATTTCAAGCCCCGTATTGCGGCAGATTTCCCTGATTTCACCAAGTCCCAGTTCCCTTGCAAGCACTACTCTTTCAAAACCCGTTTTTTCGAGAGCTCTGACGCCCTCCAGGTTATAGACAGTCATCTGGGTGCTTGCATGTATGGGAATATCAGGAACAGCTTTTTTTAGATTTGCCGCCAGTCCCATATCCTGAATAATGAAAGCATCTGCACCCATCTCATATGCCCTGGCTGCATATTCCACAGCCTCCGGCATTTCACTGTCCTGCACAAGCGTGTTAAGGGTCAGAAGTATGCGTACTCCCCTGACATGCGCGTAGTCCATTGCCTTTTGAAGTTCTTCATCATCAAAGTTTCCTGCAAACTGTCTTGCATTTAAAAGCTTTCCGCCCAGATAAACCGCATCCGCGCCATTTTCAACCGCAGCGAGAAATGCGTCATAGTTACCTGCAGGTGCCAAAAGCTCAATCTTTTTTGCCATTGCTGTTTAATTCCCTTCTGAATAATTCGATGACAAAAGGCATTATGTCAACCAATGAGTTTACTTCCTTCTCCACCGGCTCAGCTTTCCTTCCCATTACAATCACCGGGACCCTGCTCATGGTGTGAGTCCGGACCGATATATCCTCAAGATTACCATGGTCACTGGTGATTATAAGTACATCCTCCTGCTCAAAGTCCAGCATATCAACTAATTTCCCCAGAAATCTATCCAGGTTGACTACCACTTCGGTTGCCCTGTCCATTTCAAATTTATGACCCGCGTAATCGGTTATAAAATGTTCATACAAGGTAAAGTCATATTGGCGGCTTAACCTGTAGAGGTTTTCAGCTGCTTCCTCCGGTGATATAAGCTTAACCTCATATCCTGACTCTTTTAATATTTCACCTGTTATATCATGATATACTCCGTTATTCTCTATAAAATCTTTTACCGTGCGGAACTTTATATTCTCGGCCATTCCCATGACGGAGGTCACGGATGGTCTGTTCCGCCTGTCCTTGACTTCCAGCATGTTGTTAAGATATTCATCCCGGTAGACATTTGCATTGGTAAATGTCAATCCCATTTTCCCGAGTTGGCCGTACATATTAATCTCCTGAATAAGATTCTTCAGTGTAACGGTAGGCTGCCCGCTGAGATGTCTGTTCAATACCGCCGGCGCATTAATGCCTGTGAAAATGGCAGTCTGTCCGGTAGCACTCTGGGGCAAGCCTGGCACTCCCATGGATGCGTCAGCCGTAAACCGGGCATTGTCGATCATTTTTGACAAAACCTGAGTTGGTGCTGCATATATTGGATTTGTATCCCTGTTTTTATTTCCCGTACCAATTCCATCTATAAATATAAAAATTACTTTCATATGAACCCTTCGTATGCATTTTTTGTTATTCCAAACCCTGTATTTATTATTATACTATATAATCTGGATAATCGGGGAATTTCACGGTTTTAACTTATTTATGCCTATTGAAAAAATAATAATTATTTGCTGCACCTGTTTTACTCCAAACAAAAAGCCTGAAGATATAATCCTCAGGCTGTGAAAGCTATGTACAACTACATGTCATATCCACTCAAAGTTTTTTGCATAAGAGTTCTGCTTCCCTTGTCTATTGAATTTCTGACTTCACCAAGCTCTGCTTCCCTTTTTGCAAGTTCCAGCTGAAGGGTAGTGTTTTTTGCAGCCAGACTGCTGTTTTCTTCCTTCAACTGCATAATTTCATTTTTTAGTTTCTCAAGTTCTTCATTTACAGCTTCTTTTTCCTTCGTGACATTAAGCTCCGCTTCACGGGATTTGAAAAAATCATCGGCCACGTTTATTGCGGTGAGAACAGCTGCAAGCGAGGTACTGAGCCTATTGTTACGCATCAAAATTTCATTCATTTTTTTGTCGATATACAGTCCGACCTTCTGAATATATTCGTCGGACTCCATACCTACCAGCGTATAATCTTTGCCGGCTATACGGATAACAACCTTATTTTTTGAGGTCAAGGTAAATCAGCTCCTTTAATCTCGCTGGGAACGGCTTAACACAGCCTTCCTTAATTACCCTTTATTATACTATATTATTCTATAATTCGGCAAATAATTATTTTTGCTGCTCTTTAACGTATGCAGCAAAGGCCTTGTCCATGCTGCCGATATGCTTAACCAACCAGTCTACAAACAATTTATTAACAGTAGAAACAAAAAGAACACCTGCACCTTTTTCGTCGAATTCCTGCTTAAGTTGTTCAAAATTCTTCAAAAAATTTTCATGTACATTTCTGTGGTTGAGCCTTTCGGGATAATTGAATTTCATGTGCAGCTGCTGTTCATCGGTAAAATGAACCTTTGTATATTCCTCCAGAAACTTAAGGGTATTTCCCACTTCTTCCTTGCCTTTTCCCTGACCGCATGCTGCAAAAAGTTTGTCAACTGCATCAAATAACTGTTTGTGCTGATCATCAATTTCCTTGATACCTATCGAATAGCTGTCTCTCCATTGTATTGCCGCCATTTTTTTCCCTCCAATACATTACAATATTAAGCTTATAATTCTATATATACCATATTATAATGCTATGAAACGACAATAATCTACTTAATTTTGATTAATTTTCCTGTCCTCGGATCTATAAGAATGATCCAATATCCAAAAGCACCGTATTTGGGCCTGTAGCCTTCCAGCTGAGCCCAGCTTCCCAGGTTTCCGAAGGGGTTCTCATCAATGCTGTATACTCCGGGAACACCGCATACAAAGCGCTCCCTTCCCGAATATCTGTCATACCGGATACCAAAAACTATATATCTGTACTTATAATGTGCCAGCATAACCTTTGGATTAAACAAAAGATATGTTTTCACATTGTTTCTGAAAAGTACATTATTAAGGTATCCGGGACTATTGATCTTCCACCACCTGAACCTCTTGCTCCGCGTATTGAAGGGATTGCATATTTCAAAGCTTTTGTCCAGTTCCTCCTTTAGAAGGTCAATATCAAGTTCCTTTCTCACCCTGTCCCCATCTGCATTTATTGAGGAAATATCCCTGAAATTTTTTTCAGCGGCACTTATTATATCACTTTCTATATTTATTGCTTCGTTTCCCTTTTCACGATTGTATATGCTGGTCAAGGTTGATTCAAATTTGCTTGAAACATCATCCCGGCTTTTATCTTCCATGTTCTCCGGTTCCGGTGTTACGGTAGCAGGAGGGTCTTCATCTTCATAATTCACCGAAACCTCTATCAGATCGGACAGCTGGCCTACAGTTTCCTCTTCAAGTTCCTCTCTTTCAAGGCCTTCTTCAGTTATTATTTCCGCCCTTTCCTCTTCAAAGCTGTTCATTTCCCCCGGCGGAGCCATTTCTTCCGGGATATTGCCATTTTCTCCGTCTGCCCGGATGTCAGCCGGTATAGCCTCTTCCTCTATAGCCTGCTGCTGCTCCCAGACAGGAGTATATTCGTCCAAGGGACTGATTGTGTTTGCAGCCGTATCAACTCTTTCGATCATCTTTTCTGCTGCAGCTTCAACACTTACCGGTGCAGCAGGTTTTTTCAGAGCAGCCTCCAACTCCTGTCTCCACTGCACTTGCCCGTTTCTGTATGCAACCAGCGGGAAAATGGATGAATTGTACGCGTCTGGGAGTTTTGCCATCACTGCAAATACATTAATGTCATCGAAGCAAAGCCGGCTGCCTCCTATATTACTGCTTTCCATATTAAACTTATGGTCGGCTCTGCCATTATTATCCTCAATGTCACAAATTTCAGCATATTGCAGCTTATTTTCCCTCTTGCTCATACCATACAGCTGGTATCTTATTTCCGGCTTATTCGCCAGGTTGTTAAGAGATATCTGCAGCTTTGCAGTCAGGTCATTTATCTCAACCTTTATATAGCCTGTCGGCTTACCCAGATTGTTATCCATGTTCTGAAATATATAAAACAGTCTCTGATAATTATTGCCCATGACAAGGATTCTCCTTTGCTTTATTATTATAAGGCTGTGGTAAATGCTTTAACATTAAAGTATATGTCAGGCATAAAAAAATAAGACTATTTTTTTGAATAGTCTTATTGCATACAAATTAACCTGTTGTGCGGGTTAGTTGATCAACTTTTTCAGTATAAATCAATATTAATATACCGGTACTTCCGTACTAACTGCGAAGTTGAGAGGCCGTTTTAACAGCATGACGGTTAATTTAACATGTTGTGCTAATTGAAATATGTTTTGCTTTACAGATAGATTTAATTAGAATCAACTGGTAACGCGAGGACAACTTCATGAAATAGGATGCACGGTTAAAAACAATTGCGATAAATTGTCGGCGAAGGTAAAGCGGTTTTGCCGGCAAAGCAGCAGGACGCTGCTTTGAGCTTCAAATCGAGACAGGATGTCAAGTTTGAGCGACGGCAAAACCGCTTTATAATGAGGCGATACAATTTTCGTAATTGTTTTTGGTGCGTCCTATTTCATGAAGTTAGTACGGAAGTTACCAGTTATATAAAATTTACACAGGTAAAGCAAATATAGAATAACTAGCACATAAAGTTAATCTAATTATAAAATATTACTATTCTTCAAAAATTGCGTCAGTTCCTCAGCCCCCTGGAACAGATGAGCGTTGAGTCCGGCACTTTGAGCACCGTCGATATTGGCCTGCAGATCATCAATGAACAGGCATTCTCCGGCGTTTAAGCCAAATCTGGAGCAAATACATTCAAAGATTTTTCTGTCGGGTTTTACCAACTTTTCCTTGGCTGATATTATAAACCCATCGAAGTGTCTGAACATTTCAACTTTATCCATATAACTGAAAAACTTCATAC
>JAEVZU010000104.1 GCA_023392075.1 Bacillota bacterium
CTTCCTTTATCTGCTGCTCATTCATGCTGCTCACATCAACACCTGTACCCTTCAGGAAATTGCTCTGGACAGGAATATCTATAAAAACCTGATTTTTACCGGGATCCAGAAGATTATCCAGTTCAAGCGCCTCGAAATATGCCTGTATGGCCGATATAAGAAGGCACTTGTTATCATAGCTGTTGGCCACCTTTCCAATATAATAGTCTTCTGCGGTTTTTGTAATATCCTGATTGATCAGATCAAGAATATCCATGATCTTTATCTTTTTAAAATCCTCACCCTTATCCTGGGTCGCAGATACAAAACTATTGACGGCACGCGCTATCTTAACCTTTTCACCGTCATGGTACAGAATGAGTTTTCCGGTATCTATTGCTTCATTCAATTCGGTATCCTTAAGGTGGGGTACATCGGTAACCTCGGGCAGCACCTGATATGTAGCCGAGATGGTAAGCGGCATACCTGCAAGTATTCCTGCAATTCTGCCGCAGTACTGGCCTGCGGTATAAGTTTTTTCAGCAGTCCTGATATTGTCGGTAGCAAAATTTACAATCCCTTCGTTATCCGAAGCACAATTCGGCAATACAGCTTTCACCTTTTTGTTCCTGGTATTACGCAGCTGCTTGATCCAGGTTGCCACCGTCAAGGTATCCTGGGACGTTATTTCAGGAATGGCAATATAGTCCCATTTTACTGTTTCGAGATAATTCATCGCTTCGTTATAGTTTTCCGAACCCATGGAAATGAAATAGGCGATGACTCTTTTAGGCGGGTTGGCGGTCCCCATCATGGCCAACTGTATCTGCTCCCGGTTGTAATCACTTATTCCTGCCGGGATCTCATCAATTTCCGACATAGTAAGTACACCTGTTTGAGCATCATCTCTCAAAACAAGCGCCACTATGCCTCTTTCTCCCCTTTTAACAGCTGTTATTCCTGCTGTTTTAAATGCAATACTGATTTTTGGCAAACCCATAATATAATCCTCCTTTTAAACTGTGTGCTGGTTGTATTCCAGTGATCTCATAATATCGTATTCCTCTTTTGTATTATCTTTTTCCAAAAAGCGTTCCAAGCGTACGACCAAATACATGTCCTGCTGGTTCATACCGGCTTCCAGCCTGTTTAACTCTGCCTTGGTTCCGTCACTTACCGTAAATCCGCGGCTGAATAACCTCTTCAGTTTTACAAATTGTTCAATCTGCTTTTTCCCCTCATTTCTGTCCAGACAGCTTGAATAAAAATGTTGGGTTATTTTAAAGGATAATTTTTCAGCAGACATATCCCTATTTGCATCTGAAAACTCATACCCGGTCAGAGTTACCAGAATACTGGGAATATCAAAACCGGCTTCGGTTCCCGTGCAGTATATCTTTGCCTCAGGCAGGGTATTGTTGATTGAAACCTGAATACTGCTGTCTATTCCGGTAAAATAGATTTTAGCCTCCGGAAAAGCATCGCTTATCAATGTACAAATGGTATCAAACACATTCTGCATATTAACCTCCATGAGCCACATTTGTGGCTTTGACATGCTATGGCTTTGAGCCGCATAGCGGCCACAAAATGTAATGAAATTTGTTCACTCCTCTATCACTATAAGACGAATAAAGGAGGTAAATTAATATTTTTTATTGTCCGGGAAACCTTTATTTCTCTCGTACATCTTTACCTGCAGGAATTTCATACTAATATCAGTACAAAAAAATTTATATTTCCTAAACAATAAAAAGCCCTTTGGATAAATCCAAGAGCTTTTTACATTTCTTTACATTTTGCATTTTAACACAAATATATTTAGGTTTCATCCCGTTTTTGTCCGATTTTCTACGGAGATTTTACTGATATTCTTGACGCATTTCAAATAGAATGGTATATTTATTACGATTTCGCAATATGCATATTCGAATATTACTTATACGAATATTCCGTATAAGTAATATTGAATTATACAAAAATTATTTTAAGGAGGTTTTCATTTGTTTGAATTGATAGAACTGCTTACACAGGTAAATGCCCGGATATTAAGAGCATTGTCGCCTCTTGTAAAATCCAGCGATATATCCGTAACAGAATTGATAATCCTTTGGAAAATAAATAAAAACGGCCCTTGTAAAATTACAGATCTCTCATTGAAAACGGGTGTTCCTGCCAGTACTTTGACCAGCCTGTTCGACAGATTGGAGACAAAGGATTTTTTAACAAGAATTCATGATAAAAAAGACAGAAGATGCATTCTGATACAGGGTACGCCAAAATTAAAGGATATGATTGTATCCCTTGTTGAAAAAGCCGACAGTGAACTCTCCACCTTGCTGGACACACTTCCCCCGGAATTCCTGAAACGTTTTCTGGAGGATTTGCAGACCCTGCAAAAGCACTTGATAAAAGGAACTGATAATAGAAAGGATTATCAAAATGACTCAAACCACTCAAACTAAAAATGATCAAAAATGGGTACTGCCCATCTTAGTAGCTTTAATCGGCGGCTTTATGTCGATTCTGGATTCCAGTATAGTTAACGTAGCTATTTCTAAAATGATGCAGGTTTTTAATACAACAGCCAGTCAGATTGAATGGGTCGTAACCGTTTACATGCTTGCTCTGGGTGTTGTAATACCCTTTAGCGGCTGGGCTGGAGATAAATTCGGTTATAAAAAACTATATATTTTTGCATTGTCAATGTTCACTTTCGGATCATTCTTGTGTACTGTAAGCTGGAGCGTGAATTCCCTCATTATTTCGAGAGTGATTCAAGCTTTGGGCGGGGGTCTGTTAATGCCCACCATGATGACAATGGTTAAAAAAATTGTTCCCGCGGGAAGCTTTGGAACCGCAATGGGCATTGTTGGAGTAGCTCTTCTGATTGCTCCGGCTCTGGGTCCCACCATCGGAGGCTACTTAGTCGAATATGTGGACTGGAAATGGATATTTACAATAAATATTCCCATAGGCATTATAGGTATCGTATTATCTGTTTTTTTACTTCCTAAATTTGAAAAACTGAAGGTAGAAAAGCTGGATCTTGGAGGTGCCGTCACTGCTGTCATAATGCTTTTCAGCCTGCTGCTTGCTCTGAGCAAAGGGAGTGACTGGGGCTGGACCTCAGGTACAACAATCCTTTTGCTTCTTATCAGTCTGGCTGCATTTGGAATGTTTTTATTTTTGGAATTAAGGCTCAAAAATCCTCTGCTGAATATAAGAGTTTTTAAAAACAGGAATTTTACAGCGGCAAATATAACAACCTTTATTACCACAGTAGGCTTATTTTCCGGTATATTCTTTGTACCCTTGTTTTTACAGAACATCAAAGGCCTAGGCGCTCTTGATACGGGCCTTATTATGCTTCCGGGTGCTCTGGTTTCAGGTCTGTTAATGCCGGTTATAGGCAAGCTGTATGATAAAACCGGCCCGAAGCCCCTTGCAATATTCGGTATCATAAGTCTTGCATATACCACTTACATGTTACACGGTATCGATATTACAACAAGCAATTCGCAAATCATTTACTGGATGATTTTAAGAGGTATAAGTATGGCCTTTGCTGCCGTATCCGCCCAGGCCGCATCCCTGGACTCTGTTACAAATTCCGAGGTCGGTGCTGCAACCGCCATATCAAATATCATATCAAGGGTATCAGGCTCCCTTGGAATTGCAGCTTTGACCAGCATCTTAACAAGCCGCATAACCCATTATGCCGCACAAATCAGCACCGGCCTTATGTCAGCCGGAAAAGCTGTTACTTCACAGGCTGCCCGGATTCAAGATGTGGCTTTTGTAAAAGGTCTCGATGATGTTTTTTTGGCAGCATCGGTTTTAACTTTATTAGGACTAATACCGGCCCTCTTCCTGAAGAAAGCTTCCAAAGCACCTGAGGAGAAGGTATTGGATACGGACAGCATAAGTTTGGACATGTGAACACCGGGGGACAAATCCCCCCTTGCAGGTTTTATGTTTCTCGTTGACAGTTTTAAATATACCAAATACTGAAACAAAAAAAATCAGGTCTCATCTATAAACCTGATTTTTAATATGTACTAGAAATTTTTCATCATTTTGATTTAGTTTTCTTTCCGCCTTTAATAACTGTTATTTCAACATCCTGCTTTTCAACTTTTGCTGAAATATCATCTACCTTCTTTTCAACAGCTGTAAGCTTTTCAAAAGTTTGCTTATACCCATCAAATAAAGCTTTAGAATTAGTATCTACAATATTCTCCAACCTGATAATATCTTTTTTTGTTTCTTTTCTGAATTCATTCATATCTTTTTTGAATTCATTCATATCTTTTTTGAATTCATTCATATCTTTTCTGAATTCCGAAAACTCATTATACATTTTTGTTACTAATTCAAACATTTTATCTTCCATGTTCCACACTCTCCATTTCTCATTTAATTTTACCAAATCATGTCCAAAAATACCACACAATAAAAAAGTTTTTCTAAGTTAACTAATTTGTAACATCCAATAAATTGATAAAAAGGGTGGGCTGTCAACCCGCCCTTTTCGGTCCTTTCATACTCATCATAAGCAGCAATAGGTGGTATTGTTAATTTCTGCCATAACCTAAAATAACCTGTACGTCATCCTTTGTAATTACATCAATGGCATAGTTCTCATCCTGGTGAATACAAGCTTTAATTCTCATTACGCACAAGCTCCCTCTTTCCTGTAATCACTTCAATCATAATCCATACAGCAAGCTTAAAATCATACATAAATGATGCTTCAGCGTGCAAAGAATCCACTTGAAACCGTAAGTCCATCAGGGCCTCAAACTCTGCAAATTCATCCTTTGAAAGCTTATTTCTCCACGTGTTCATCATTACAGATATTTTTTTATTCAATAGTGAATAGTCAGAGTCTCTTGAAATGATCAATTCATCAGGGTATATACTGCCATTAAACAGTTCCTGTAATATGGATTTCATAGGCTCACCTCTACGCTGAAGGCTCCAAGAAAGGTCAAAATTTTGATGCTGTCCCTCATACCTTGAATATAAACTTCATCAATTTCAAAACCATGTTTTCTGGTTTCGCCTTCATAATGGCGGTGAATGGTTATAAGCTCAGCTCTCTCAAAACGCTGAAACAGTTCCTCCACCATATTTT
>JAEVZU010000114.1 GCA_023392075.1 Bacillota bacterium
AAAACACACGTAAAAATGGCCTATATGTGTAGGAAACATGTAGAATTTGCAGGATTTATTAATTGTGATGCAAAAACTATTGACAGGAGGTTGTTAAAGATGCTAGACTATATCCAATAAAGCAAAGAGGCTGTCTCAAAATAGAAATTAAAAATCTATTGAGAGGCAGCTCTCTTTTTGTCTAGAAAATAGTAAAAGCAACCTCCGAAGAAGCTGCTTCTAGTGTATAATTTAATTATGACGAAAAAATTAACACAGAAGGATTATACACAAAATAATGTAAGTTATCAACTCATATTACCGCTAAATATCGAATTTTTAATACCTAAAGACGATCCAGTGAGACTGCTAAGCCAAATAATGGAGGAATTAGACTATTCAGAGTTAAAAAAGGGCTACTCATCAAAAGGAAGAAATCCGGCAGTTTCACCTAAAGTACTTTTCCAGGTATTAGTTTACGCGTATATGAATAATATTTACACAAGTCGTTTAATAGAAAAAGCTTGCAGACGAGATCTTAACTTTATGTGGCTTTTACAGGGTCAAAAAGCCCCAGATCACAACACCATAGCCAGGTTCAGAACTGGAAGTCTTGCAAATGTTGTTAATGGACTCCTAAATCAAATAGTCATAAAGCTTAGTGATCTCGGAGAAATAAAGTTTGATAACATATTTGTTGACGGCACAAAAATTGAGGCTAACGCTAATAAATACAGTTTTGTATGGAAAAAAGCCATTAGTAAAAATGAGTTAAAGCTAAAAGAAAGTCTTAAAAGCTTTGTTCATTCAATAAATAATGAATTTGAGCTTAATTTTGTATTAACAGATGAAGTTGATATCATTACACTACTCAAAGAGATTTCAGCTGCTTTAATTCAGCTGAAATCTGAACAGAATATCGATTTTGTTCATGGCATTGGAAAAAGAAAGTCATCTCTTCAAAAAGCATATGAGAAAACAGAGGATTTTCTTTTAAGACAAACAAAATATAACGGATACAACGAGACTTTTAATGGCAGAAACAGCTTTTCGAAAACAGACAAAGACGCTACCTTTATGCATATGAAAGAAGATCATATGAGAAATGCGCAGCTAAAACCAGGATATAATGTGCAAATCGGAGTTGAAAGCGAATTCATTGTAGGAATAGATATATCCTCTGAAAGATCAGACCAACTGACATTAATCCCTTTCCTCAAAAAGCTTGATAAAAGCCTTCCACAGAGCTTTAAAAATATAGTAGCAGATGCAGGTTACGAAAGTGAGGAAAATTATGTATACCTAAGTGAACATAATCAAAGAGCATACATTAAGCCTCAGATATATGAAGGAATGAAAAAGAACAGCTTTAAGAAAGATATCAGTAAAAGAGAAAACATGCAGTATGATGAAATAAATGATCAATACCTTTGCCATAACGCTAAAGTACTGAAGAATGTTGGGGTTAGAACAAGAAAATCAGCTTCTGGGTATAAGTCTGAAGTTACGATATATGAATGTGAAAATTGCCAAGAATGCCAATACAAAGAGAAATGCACAAAATTCGCAGGAAACCGTAGATTGAACGTTTCCAAGACCTTTCTCAAAATGAGAGAAGACTCACTAAAAAACATAACAACTCCACTCGGAATACTCTTAAGAATGAACCGTTCAATACAAGTAGAAGGAGCATTTGGAGTTCTGAAAGAAGATTATGGTTTTAGAAAATTCTTAACCCGTGGGAAGAAAAATGTAGAAATTGAATTTACTCTCCTTATCATCGGATACAACATAAAAAAGCTACATTCAAAAATTCAAAACGGAAAATGCGGACAAGCTTTATATCAAAAAGAAATAGCCTAAGAGCCACATTCAAAGTTTATTGGACTTTCTTTTGTCATGCTCAAAAACTCAAAAAATATATATTTAAAGACTAAAAACTACAGCAGCCAATACGGTTAAATCTAAAAAAAGAGAGCTGCCTCTTAATAATGTTATTTAAACGTTATTTTGAGACAGCCCCTTCTTCATATATTTATTTACTTATGATTTGCCTATTCTCCCGGAGATGGTTCTTGCAACGTGAACCCCGCTGGCGCTGGCCTGTGACAGGCCGCGTGTAACACCGGCTCCGTCACCGATGGCAAACATGTTGGGAAGTTTTGTTTCCAGCTCGTTGGTAAGCTCCAGTCTTGAACTGTAGAACTTAACTTCGACACCGTAGAGCAAGGTATCGTAATTTGCAGTACCCGGAGCAATTTTGTCAAGAGCGTATATCATTTCAATAATATTATCCAGATGTCTCTTGGTAAGAACAAGGCTGAGATCACCGGGAGTGGCATTCAATGTGGGATGTGTAAAGCTTTGACCAAGTCTGTGAGCATTGGTTCTGGCACCCTTTATCAAGTCTCCGAACCTCTGGACAAGGACACCTCCGCCCAGCATGTTTGACAGTGATGCTATCCTCTTACCGTACTGGTAGGGCTCATTAAAGGGATGGGTAAACCTGTTGCTGACCAGAAGTGCAAAATTGGTATTTTCACTTCTCAGGCTTGGATCGGTATAACTGTGTCCATTAACAGTAACAATGCCGTCAACGTTTTCCGAGACCACATGACCGTAGGGATTCATACAGAATGTACGCACCAGGTCACCATACTGTTTGGTTCTGTATACAAGCTTTGATTCATATACAACATCGGTAATGTGCTCAAATACCTTTGCCGGGAGCTCAACTCTTACACCTATATCAACCTGGTTATTGATCATATCCAGCTTGAGCTGCTTGCACTGCTTGGAAAACCACTCGGCACCCGATCTTCCGGGAGCAACTATAAGATATTTGCATTCTATGGTTTTTTCATTGTGAAGTTCTATTGCATATCCATTCTCTGAAGGCGTAATATTTAATACCTGGGTATTGCAAAGCATTTCAAGACGCTCCAGCAAATACTTGTAAAGGCGTTTCAGTATTTCCAGATTGTTTTCTGTTCCGAGGTGTTTCACTGCTGCCTGAAGCAAATGCAGGTCGTTTTCAAGAGCCCTCTTTTCAATTGCTTTGGCTTCAGGTGTGTAGGTTGAAAACATTTCTTTGGTTGCACCGAAATCAACATTAACACTGTCAACGTAGTTAATCAGGTCCATTACTTCCTTATCGTCAAGATAGTCATTAAGCCATCCTCCGAATTCAGTTGTAAAATTAAACTTACCGTCTGAAAAAGCACCTGCACCGCCGAAACCACGCATAATATCACAAGTTTTACAGCGTATGCAATCCTTTATTTTATTAGCGATTATAGGACAATTTCTTCCGAAAATATCATTGCCCTGCTCTATCATTACAACTTTTAAATCAGGATTCTTTTTTGTTAACTCATAACCGGCAAAAATACCGGAAATACCACAACCAATAATTGCTACGTCATACATAGTTTCTACCTCCGTAATTCACTGTGTCAATGTTGTTATCATGTATGGCACTTGAAAACAGATTTGTACAAAAATAAGAACATTGTCTTCCCAAATAAAATATTATACAGGACATCTCGTGTTAAGTAAATGGTAAAAATAATTTATGATGATAAATTATTTTTATTAAATCAGCATTCAATTGTATTTGTAGAGTTAATTTGAAAATATTTACACTATTTTAAATTTATGCTAAAATAAGCAAAAAGAATATTACAATAAGGAATTAATCTATTTTATATATATAACCAATTATGAAAGGTGGATTTGATTATGAAAAATAGAAAAAATTTGGTTATGCTAATTGCATTAGCAATATCCTTATCCTTAACCGGTGTTATTTATGCTTCAACTGCCGTTAACGAAAGTACGGACTCCAATAGTACAGTATCATCTGAAAGAGCTGAAAATAAAATAAAGGTAGAAACAAGACTAAATACGGTTTGGCAGGATATAAAGAAAACTCATAACATAAATGAAAATGATTACATAGAATTGGATATTGGTAAGCTGAACCAATTCTTGAGCCGTAAATTAGAAGGATATACCGACAAAGATTTAATTGATGAAATGAATACAATTTTAGCGGAAAATCTTTTTAATGCACCGGTAGGTTCGACAAAACCTAAAATTTTGCTTAACAAAGCCGGTAATGAGATTGTTTTTGCATATAAGGAAAGTGACGGCAAAAACACTTTGAATGTATTCAAAAAAACTGAAAAGAATGTGCTTACGCCGGAAGAAAAATCATCAAATGATGTTATATTTGAAAATGTATTACAAAAATCGGAAGGTGCCCCAATTCCTGAATTAAAGTAAATCAATCAAAGCATAATAAAAAGATAAAAGCCTGCAATTCTTTGCAAAGCTTTTATCTTTTTATTATGAAAGACTTTCTATGGGGAATAAACAGGATTTCTAACTTTTCTATCACATGCGCGTTGGAGCCAGCCATACAGTTAATTTAACGCGTTGTGTCAGTTTAAAAGCGCATGTACTTTCGTAATAAATAGCTGCTGTCTTACCGGAAAAGCTTAAAATGAATGGGTTTCAATAGTGCGTGAGAACGTATCCATTGATGGACAGCGGGCGGGAGTATTATTGATTGTACAGACATGGGGTAAAGCTGTTTCTTATGATCTCTGCAACCAGATTTAACCAGGAAAGAGTGTTTAATCTGACTTCAACTTTGCAGTTAGCTGGTATTGCTGTTTATACCGGTATGCGAGTACAACTTCAAGCAATGGACAGCACGGTAAAAGTGCTTGCTGAAATTTGTAGGCGAGAAACAAGTATTTGTGCCGGGAAATTGACAGGATGTCAATTTGAGCAGCACGCGAGACCCGGATGGTCGAGTCGCTGCGACGGTGAAAAATACTTGTTGTGAGCCGTACTATTTCAAGTAAGCGCTTTGTGTGCAATCCATTGCTTGAAGTTAGTACGGAAGTACCGGTATAATCAGTAATAATTTCTTTCTCGCAAAGTTGATCAGCTAATCAGCACAACTCATTAAATTATTAATAATCTCTTAATTTTTCTGCAAAAAGTTGAAATGTAGTGTTTAATGGTATATTTTAAATGTATAAATACTAAAGATGAAATGGAGTTAACAGGTATGAATTACTATTTGACCTTTTTTCTGTCACTTGTAATAATGCTGGTTGTTACACCAAAATTGACAAAGCTCGCCCATAAAATTAATTATACTGAAAAACCAAATCCGGAAAGCGGCAGAAAGATCCATACAGAAAGCAAGGCATACCTGGCAGCTGTGGGAATATTCTTTACTTTCTGGTTTTGTTATTTTTTATTCACGAAAGATTTCAGCCAAAAATCCATAGTCCTGCTTACCAGTTCATTCATTATCTGGTGTGTGGGAATGGTGGATGACTGGTTCAAAATAAATGGTAAGGATTTGAAGGCATTACCCAAATTCATACTGCAATTGCTTGCATGTTTACTTTTGGTATATTTTACGAATATTAAGTTTTCAGGAATTACAAATCCTATAAACGGCTCCTATATATTATTTCCGGAATGGATACAATTTCTTCTCTCTGTTCTGTGGCTGTTCGGAGTTACAACAGTCATAAATTTTTCCGATGGACTGGATGGTCTGGCAGGCGGTATCTCATGCATATCTGCCGGCACCCTGTTTTTAGTATCCGTCACAAAAGGAAATCAATTGCTTGGAATCATGTCTATAACCCTGGTTGGAGTGTGTCTTGGATATCTGCGATATAACAAATATCCTGCAAAAATACTGATGGGTGATGCAGGAGCTACTTTCTTAGGCTTTATCCTGGCGGTTATTTCATTGGACGGTGCTTTTAAGCAGGCCACGGCAGTGTCAATTTTCATACCCATTCTGGCTCTGGGCTTGCCCATATTTGATAATATTTTTGTTGTCATAAAGAGAATCAGGGAGGGTAAAAGGATATATGAGGGGGATTCCTCTCAGATACATTACAGATTGATAAACAAAGGGCTTACACAAAAACAGACGGTATATGTCCTGTATCTTGTTTGTATTTGTTTAAACCTCAGTGCAATAATTTTACTGCTTCTGTAATAAATTTATTTTGTATTGCCGGCAAATAAATGATATAATTTTAAAAAAAGAAAATAATAAAGACAGTTCGTGACCATCCTGTCTAAAGCCTGTATTTTAAAGCACATTGCAATAAAGTGTGGAAAGACAGCAAAATGATAAATTGCTGAAGTACAAGCTTTGATTAAAACTACGGCGAGGCTGCCTGCATTTGCAGGGCAGTATTTTGTTTTGCATCCCGGCCTATTGGCATAGTCCGCAGGCTGCTGGCCCCTGTGTTTTAAAATGTATTGTTGGTTGCGGCAAATGAGAGGGGTTTTTATGAAAAACAAAAAAATGTTATGGCTGACGACTTCTGCCATGATAGCGGCAGTATATCTGGTACTGACAATGATTTTTTATGCAACAAGCTTTGCACCCATGCAAAGCAGGCTGGCAGAAGCACTTACGGTTTTACCGTATTTCACACCTGTAGCCATACCGGGATTATTTGTAGGCTGTATACTGGCAAATATTATAGGAGGCTATGGAATCTGGGACGTGGTAATTGGAAGTCTTACTTCACTTTTAGCTGCATACCTGACCTATAAACTGACTTTTAACAAATCTAAAAGGAAATGGCTTGCACCGCTTCCACCGGTAATATTGAATGCGGTAATTGTCGGTGCAGAGCTTAATTTTTTATCAGGTACTCCATCTTGGGAAGCATTTCTTGGAATAATGGTATCGGTGGGAATAGGCCAGATTATCGCATGTTATGTCATAGGTTTTCCACTAATGCTATTATTTGAGAGAAGTAAAAAAATAAGTGAACTTTTCAAGCGAATTTCTTAAAAATGTTCATTTTTTATCTTGATTTTTTTGATAGTCTAAGATACAATAGCTTTGTCGAAAAAACTTAATAATGGTGTTTTTTAATATACATCCGTATATTGAAAAATATCCCGTATATTCTCGGTGATATGGTCCGAAAGTCTCTACGAAGCCGCCGTAAATGGCTTTGCTACGGGTGTTCATCTTTGACATATTTTTATTTGTCGTAAGAATCAG